>CAMLRI010000247.1 GCA_946482385.1 uncultured Cellvibrio sp. | reverse complement strand
CTCTTTGTGGGAGCTGGCTTAAACAAAAACCGTCAATTTATTTTAGGACGGGACAGGGTTAAGCGCTTGGCTTAGTAGTTTTCGTACTCGTTGCGGTTGCGCAGAGCGTTGTCTTCCAGCCACTGGTCAATGGCCTGCACATCGGCGGGGGTCAGCATGCCGGCGGCTTCGCGCAAACGGAAGGAGTTAATCACATAGTCAAACAGTGCATCGGAATAGCTGCGGCGCGCCTGGTACAAATTGCGCTGGGCGAGCAGCACTTCCACCAGGTTGCGGGTGCCCACCTCGTAACCGGATTGGGTCGCTTCCAGTGCCGATTGGTTGGAAATCACTGCCTGCTTGCGCGCCTGGATACGGGCTACATCTGTGTCCATGGTCAGGTGCAGTGAGCGGGTGGATTGAATCACGTTGCGCTGGGTGCTGTTGTACAACTCAAAAAACTGGTTGTAGTTGGCATAGGCCTGGCGGCGGCTGGCGGAGGTTCTGCCGCCAGTGTAAATGGGCACATTCAAGGTCAGGCTGGCGGAGCTGCCCTCGCGGGTGTTGTCAAAATCTTCACCCGCTTCATCGCCATCGCTGTCGCTTTCGGAATAGCCCAGGCTCAAGTCCAGGGTGGGTAAATGGCCGGCTTTGGCAGCTTTGGCGCTATCCAGGTAGGAATCGGCTTGCAGCTTGGCGGCTTTAAGGCTGTAGTTGTTTTTCAGGGCGAACTCCACCCAATCGGCGCGGTTGGCCGGGGAGGGGGCTATTACCGGGAATTTGGCCGAGAGGGGCGCCACCATAGTCTCCTGGCGGCCGGTCAGCACTTCCAGGGCTTCAAAGTTAATGCCGATCAGGCCGCGGGCTTCCAGGGTAGCGGCTGCGGCGCTGTCGTAGGCGGCCTGGGCTTCGTGCATTTCGGTAATGGCAGTAAGGCCTACTGCAAAGCGCTGTTTGGCTTGCTCCAGCTGTTTGGCTAATGCCTGCTCTTCCGCGATGGTGGCTTCCAGGTTGTCGATAGCGCGCAGCACATCAAAATAGGCAGTGGCAACGCGCACAATCAGGTTTTGCTGGTCGGCGCTGTATTGGGCTTCGGCCAGTTCGGTGAGTTTGCTGCCGCGTTGATAGTTGTACCAGGCGGCCATATCAAACAGCGGCTGGTTTAGGGTGATATCCCAACCCTGGGAGTCGCTATCGCTTTTTACGCTGGTGTTGGTGAGGTTGTTGGTGCTTTCGCTGTCGCTGCGGCTGAGGCTGGCGCGGGCATTGATTTGTGGCAGCAGGCCAGCGCGACCCAGGGCCTTGGCTTCGCGATCTGCCTGGTACCTGGCCTCATCGGCTTTCAGCTGGGCATCATTCTTCAGCGCCAGCTCGTAGACGTCCATCAGGCTATTGGCGTTGGCGGTAAATGGCACAAGGGAAAAAAGGCTGACGAGCAGATAAAGCTTGGTCTTTTTCATAGGGGGTTCCGGGTGTCTCAGGTTAAAGTCCGATTCAGCAAAAGGTTCCGTTCGCGCTAGTGCGGGGAAACTTTAGGCAACAACCATGCTGGCTGATGAGTCGAGCGAGTGTAGCTGCTCGCCTATCTATGGTCGAGAAAAGAGCGGTTTAGTGCGGTAAAGAGAGGTTAATCTGCAGCATTCAGGCGGTGAAGTTACAAATGTAAGCTGTGCCCTGGATTTACCTTTCTTACCTGCAGGCGTTTGCGCAGGCTTTTCTGGCGCCAATGTTGCTACTTAAGTTGCAGTTATTTAGATGCAGGGCCAGGGCATTTGGATTCAATTTCCTGCGGATTAATTTTGCAGTTAATTTGCGCGTAATTAATGGCGTTGTTTACGCCGGGCCTGCCAAACTGGCGGAAGGATGCGTTTTTGTGGTTTTTTTGCCCAATCGCGATTGCTTCAATCTAGTGCGGCTTTTATCATGCGCGCCCCCATGATGGATTGGGCGTGACCCTGCCGCCCGCCGCACCTTCTTCCTGTCCGCTGCTTGCGTGTTCCTGTCCGCCGCTTGCGTGACCCTGCAAATGAAGATGGCTGCGCGCCCCCAGTTTTATCAACTGTTCTTATAGGTCTTATATGTCCATTTATCTTGAAATACTGTTGGTGGCCTTTGCGCTGCTCGCCCTGCTGGGAGTGGTCTTTGAAGAGGTTATCCACATCAACAAAGCCAAAACCACCCTGTTGTTTGGCAGCCTCTCCTGGCTGGCGATGTTTATGTTTGCCGGCGGCCATGCGCAGCAGGATGTGATGCTGGAAAAGCTCAACCACAACCTGCTGGAGATCGCCACCCTGTGGCTGTTCCTGATGGCGACCATGACCTTTGTGGCCTACCTCAATGCCAAGGGGATAGTGCAGTCGGTGGTGCAGCGCTTGTGCCCGGCGCAAATGAGCAAGCGCAGCCTGATGCTGATGGTGGCGCTGTTTGCCATGACCTTGTCGATGATTTGCGATAACGTTACCGCCACCCTGGTAACCCTGGGTTTGGTGCAGGCATTTAATGTCGATAAGCGCACCCGCATCAAACTGGCGGTGCTGGTAGTGTTTGCAGTGAACTCGGGCGGCGTGGCCCTGATCACCGGCGACGTTACCACCCTGATGATCTTCCTCTCCGGCCATGTCACCATGCCGCAGCTGCTAACCCTGTGGGTGCCGGCAATTACCGGTGTATTGGTATTGGCAGCGCTGATGTTCCCCGGTGTTACCGGCCAGGTCACCACAGAAAAGGATTCCCGCACTTTTACCGGTATGGATTGGGCGATTGTCGGCACCTTTTTCAGCACCATTCTCTGCACCATGCTGTTCAACTTCTTCTTCCATGTGCCGCCGGTACTGACCTTTATGGTGGGCCTGGCTGTGATGTTCTTTATCGGCCACTTTATGCACATGGACCCGGAAGAAACCCGCATTCTCGATTACGTGCGCCAGATCGAGTACGAAACACTGCTGTTCTTCCTGGGTATTCTGCTGCTGGTAGGTATGCTCAAGGAGATTGGCACCCTGGATCTGCTCACCAACTTCTATGTGCAGGTGGCTCCCGCTTATGCCAACTACATGATGGGCTTGTTCTCCGCGCTGATTGATAACGTGCCCCTCACCGCAGCCCTGTTGAAATCCGAACCTGAGTTGCCCACGTCTGAGTGGCTGGCCCTGACCTACGGTGTGGGCGTGGGTGGTTCCCTGCTGGCGATAGGCTCTGCGGCCGGCATTATTGCCATGAGCAAGGTTAAAGGCCTGACGTTTGGCGCCTATCTGCGCTATACGCCACTGGTGTTGGTGGCTTATACCAGCGGTTATGTGGTTGCGCTCATCCTGGCTGAAACGCTGTTCGGTTAATTGTTTGCCGGGTGCGGCTCGCTTTCCCGCACCCGCTTCGCGTTACCCAGGCGGGGCGTCTTGCCCTGCCTGGCGTTAGTCCCCCCTCCTGGCTTTACTCTCCTTCCCAAGTCCAATAGACTGCCCGCTTTCTTGTCGGGGTGCTGCGCCACTGTGTGTGCGGGCTGAGAAATACCCGTCGACCTGATCCGGTTAGTACCGGCGTAGGGAACGAGAGCTCTCCATTTGGCGTTGCCGCCCTCTCTTTTTCCGCGCCCTTATACCCAGCGGAAGCCTTATGACAACCACCCCTATAGCCCTCACCATCGCCGGTTCCGATTCCGGTGGCGGCGCTGGTATCCAGGCAGATTTAAAAGCTTTTTCCGCCCTGGGTGTGTTTGGTTGCAGTGCCATTGCCTCCCTGACGGCGCAAAACACTCTGGGCGTGCAGGGCGTTTACCCCATTCCACCGGCGTTTGTGCAGCAGCAAATTCACTCGGTGCTCAGCGATCTGGCGGTGGGGGCGATCAAAACCGGCATGCTGGCACAGGCGAACATTATTGCCGCTGTGGCCGATAGCCTCAGCGCCTATGCCCAGATACCCCTGGTGCTCGACCCGGTGATGGTGGCCACTAGTGGCGACCGCTTGTTGGATGAAGATGCAGTGGCGACCTTGATCGGCGCGCTGCTGCCTAGGGCGACCATTGTTACGCCCAATTTGCACGAAGCCGCTGTGCTCCTGGGTACAGGTGTTGCGCAAAACCTGGATGAGATGCAGCGCCAGGGCGAAGCGATTTTGGCCTTGGGCGCGCGGGCGGTGTTGATGAAGGGCGGCCACATCCATGGCGATGCCACCGATTTGCTGGTAACTGCCGCTGGTGTTGAGGCTTTTAGCGCACCGCGCATCAACACCAACAACACCCACGGCACTGGCTGCACCCTGGCCTCGGCCATCGCCGCCGGTTTGGCCAAGGGCCTGCCCTTATCGGAAGCGGTAAAGCAGGCAAAACATTATTTACACCAGGCATTGGCCGCTGCAGAGCGATTACATATTGGTAATGGCGCCGGCCCAGTGCATCACTTTTATGCGTTTTATTAAGAATATGCGTTTTATTAAGAAAGGCAGGTTCAGGTGTTGGGTATAGGCCTGCGAGACACGCCGTGAACCCATCCCTGGGGGCTCGTCGCCCACTTCTCGCGGGCGACGGTCTCACAAACCTATACCCTACACCTGAACAACA
>CAMLRI010000246.1 GCA_946482385.1 uncultured Cellvibrio sp. | reverse complement strand
CAGCCCCAGGCCATTTAATTCAGCCTATGAATATAAGCTGCTAGATTCTTATACCCCAAGCCCGGGGCAAGGTTGCCTTTGGCAGGCTTCCTGCTTTACTTGCTAGAGGTTGGGCTAGTAATAGCCTAAAAAATAGCGAGCAACTGACAGAAGGTTGGGGATGAGTTACCACAAGTTACATGCACTGGTTGTCGACGATTTTGAAAACTTCCGCTCGACCCTATCCAAAATGCTGCTGGATTTGGGCATAGGCAATGTCGACTCCGCCAGCACGGGGGAAGAAGCCCTCAGGTTTTGCAAAGCGCGCGCCTATGATTTGATCCTCTGCGATCACAATTTGGGCAAGGGCAAAAGTGGCCAGCAGGTGCTGGAGGATATACGCACGGGCAACAGCCTGTGTACCGATAGCCTGTTTATCCTGGTTACTGCTGAAAACAGCAAAAGCATCATTATGGCCGCTTACGATTACGAGCCGGATGCCTACCTCACCAAGCCTATTACTCCCAAGGCGCTGGATCAGCGTTTTTCCCGTTTGCTGGAACAGCACCAGGTGCTCAAGCCCATCCAGCAGGCGCAGCACGCTAAAAATTATTCCGAGGTGATTCGCCTGTGTAACCAGGAGATCAATGGCGCCGGGCGCTATGCCAACAGCTGTCAAAAAATCCTGGGCAATGTTTATCTGGCCACCGGCAAATTGGCTGAAGCCGAGCAGTTGTATCGCAAGGTACTGGAAAACCGCGAGCTGGAGTGGGCGCAACTGGGTATGGCGCGCACAAAAATGTTGCAGGGCGATGAGCTGGGGGCGCAGCAATGGTTGGAAACTGTGTTGCAAAGCAACCCCATGTGCATGAAGGCCTACGATATGCGCGCCGAAATTTTCCGCAACCAGGGCGCCAACCAAGCCCTGCAGGATGTATTGCAACAGGCGACAGAAATATCGCCCTTGTCTATTTTGCGCCAGCAGGCACTGGGCGATGTGGCCCAGCAAAACAATGACCTGGTGATTGCGGTGAACGCCCTGCGTCGCGCTGTGCGCCTGGGAGAAAATTCCAGTTTCGATAAGGCCCAGGTGCACAACCAATTTGCCCAGGTGGCGGTGGATTTGTTTTCCACTGATAAAGAATTGGCCAAACCGCTGCTGCGCGAGGCGATGAAATCCATGGCGGAAGTGGAAGACCGCTTTGGCAAATCCAATTTGCAGCGCGCCCAGGCGCAATTCCTGGAAAGCCAGTTGTGGCTGTGTAGCGGCGAAGAGCGCAAGGCCCAGGAAACCTTTGCCAAGGCCCAAGCCAGTTTGGCGGAGGTGCGCGGCGACGAGGCCATTACCGCCGAAATTGAAATGATCCGCGCCCTGCGCACCCTGGGCAACGAGGATGAGGCCAAGGCCCAGTTGGAAATATTATCGCGCAAATATTCCGGCAAACAGGACGCGCTGGAAAAGTTGGATGTATTGCAAGACGAACCCCAGAGCGAGAAAAACAAAAAACTGGTGGCCGAAATCAACAAAAAAGGTATTGCCGCCTACAATGCCAAAAATTTTGCCGGTGCCGCCGAGGCGTTTTATACCGCCCTGCAAAACCTGCCCAACCATATTGGCCTGCGCCTGAATTATGTGCAGGCGGTGCTGGATGGGCTGAAGGCCGAATTTGATCCTGTCGCTTGCGACAAAGTTTCACAGGTGCTCACCAAAGCCGGTGTTATCATTTCGCAAAAACATCCCCAGTACCGCCGCTACCGCCAGTTGCATGACACCTTTAATTCATTGGTAAAAGCTCGCGGCATTAATAAGGAGACTGTGTCGTGAATTCACCGCAAAATCCGGCATCGGCTCATCAGCACGACGAGATGGATTTCTCGGCGGTGTTGGCCTCCAGTGTTCACGATATGAAAAACTCCCTGGGTATGCTGCTCAATACCCTCTCGACCATTACCCACCAATACCCCCCGGTGGATGGCGCCCAGGCAGAATTGTTTTCCACCCTGGAATACGAGGCGGCGCGCATCAATACCGAATTGATCCAACTGCTGGCGCTTTACCGCATGGACGAGCAGAAGCTGATGTTTGTGGTGGATGAACATTATCTGCTGGATATTTTTGACGAGCAGGTGGCGCGCAATGAGGCGCTGTTCAATAGTCGCGGCATTGAGTTGCAAGTGGATTGCCCGGCTGATTTGCAATGGTACTGCGACAACGAAATGCTGGGCGGTGTATTGAACAACCTGTTGGTGAATTGCGCGCGCTACTCCCATAAACGGGTGCGATTGAGTGCACGCCAGGAGCAGTCTTATTTGGTGTTGGCGGTGGAAGACGATGGCAGCGGTTATCCAGATTCCATGCTGTTGGACACATCAACACCCGGCGCCATTTCCTTTAGCTCGGGCAGCACCCGTTTGGGTTTTGTGTTTGCCCACAAGGTAATGGCTATGCACAAAAGCCGCGAACACAGCGGTTTTTTGCGCCTGCGCAATGGCGGCAGCCTGGGCGGCGGTGTGGCCGAGTTGTTTTTACCCTGATTTTTCCCGTGTATTTGATGCCTGTGTGGCGGTTGAAATCGCCCCCTGGCTATAGCATTATCGCCGCCCACAACGCATTTTCTTGGGCATATACAGGTTCTGATTTATGTTAAAAATCCGCTTTAAAGACAATAAATACAATGCGGTTTGGCTGGTGGAGCCCAAAATCACTATAGGCCGCTCAGCGACCAATGCCCTGGTAATCGACGACCCGGTTGCCGGCGATGTGCATGTGGAAGTATTGGTTGAACACGAAAATCTCACCCTTAAAAATTTACTCCCCGCCAGCCCGGTAAGGGTTAACGATATTGAAGTCACTGGTGCCTGCGAACTTAAGCCAGACGACCTGATTTGCATTGGCGCGGTAGAACTGATTGTGGTGGACCCTAAACGCGAGTCCAAGGTGCAGGCCCAGGAGGCGAGCAACACCACCCAGCTGCGCCCGAGTAAACCAACCGGCTGGTCATTAAAGGCTAACCATGCGGCCCTGGCCAATCGGGTTTTTCCCCTTAAAGAAGTTACCGTCATCGGCCGCTCCAGCGATTGCGATATCAGCCTGGCCGCCGCGCACCTGTCGCGCCGCCATGCCCAGCTGCAAGTGGTGGATGGTTTGCTGTTTGTGAAGGATTTGGGTTCCGCCAACGGCACCTTCCTCAATGGCAAGCAAGTGACCGAAGCGCGGGTAAAACGCGGTGACGAACTGCGTTTTGATGCCCTGAGTTTTGGTGTGTTGGGGCCGGCGGACGATATGACCAAAACTACCGTGCGCAAACTGCCCAGCCGCGACGAGCAGCCCAGGGCCGCCGAAAAACCCGCCGACCCGCGCTCCAGGGGCAGGGCCGAGCAGGCATCCCGCGCCTCCTCGGGCAACAACCGCCCCAGTTTGGCGGCCAACAACCACAAGCCGGTTGAGGCTGGCGCCAAAGGACGCTATGGCTTGGTGTTTTTAGGGGTATTGGCCGTTGTGGTTATAACGGCGTTATTTGTTACCCGTAAATAGCATTGAAGTTTGGCCGCTGGCGGCCGAAACCCTTGGGTATATCACCCGCCGCGATCTATCCAAGGGGCACCCATGAACATCTCCAACCTCAATTCTGCATCTATCTCCCAGTTTTTTTCCTCCCAAGACGTGCAGCTGGATCAAGGGCGCCGCCTTTCCTCATCTGTATCTGTACAAGTCTCCCAATCGGTTAGTGCGCAAACCAGCTTTGCCGGCGATAAACGCCAGGAGGCCTTGCAGCTGGTGGAGCAAACCCTGGCGCGTGCCTACGAAAAAATCAGTTCCCGCGGCCTTTCTGCCACCGAGCAATACCAGGCCTTCGAGCCGCTAACCGCGGAAAAAGTCGCCAACAATATCCTCGGCTTTATCGAGCGCCGTCTGCGTTTGGACCAGGCCGATGGCGCCAGCCAGGAGCAGTTGCAAGCGCGCCTGGATGCAGGCTTGGCCGGGTTTAAAAAAGGTTTTGCCGAAGCCGAAGAGCAGTTGGAAGCCCTGAGTATGTTGTCGCCGGAGGTAAAGGCCGATATCGGCAAAACCTACGACCTGGTGTTGGAAGGCATAGATAAATTGCGCCAAAACCTGCTGGATGGAGCTGGGGAATCAGCAGCGGCAGCTGGCGAACAAACCGCTGTTACTCCCAAACCTGCTGTTACCGATGTCAGCCAGACTTTTGTGGGCCTGGGCAGCGCCAGCTCGCGCAATTTCAGTTTTGAACTAACCACCCGCGAAGGCGACAAGGTGCGCATTAACGCCTCGGCCAGCCAATCCCTGGGCATGGCTTATGAGGCTGCCGTCAATGGCGATAGCCGCTCCCTCAGCCTGGAAGGCAGCTCCAGCAGCTCCCAGTCTTTTAGCTTGTCTATCGAGGGCGAGCTGAATGAAGACGAACTGGCGGCCATCAACGATCTGCTCGGCAAGGTGAATGAGCTGGCCGGCCAGTTTTATGCCGGCAACCTGGATGCCGCTTGGGATCAGGCCATGGCATTGGGGTTTGATGACCAACAAATCCGCGACTACTCCCTG
>CAMLRI010000245.1 GCA_946482385.1 uncultured Cellvibrio sp. | reverse complement strand
CAACCACTGGCCGCCGGCTTGTAGATCGGGGTATTGGCGGGCAGCTTGAGCATATCCCGCTCGGCCTCGTTGGGCAGGTACTGTTCCTTACAGTGGCTGCACAGCAGGCGCACCAGGCGCTGCGCCATCACCACTTCCAGGGATGAGGCCAGCAGGAAAGGCTCCACCCCCATATCTTTCAGGCGCAACACGGCGCCAATGGCAGTATTGGTGTGCAGGGTGGATAACACCAAGTGGCCAGTTAAAGAGGCCTGGATGGCAATTTCGGCGGTTTCGCCGTCGCGGATCTCACCCACCATCACCACATCCGGGTCCTGGCGCAGGATAGCGCGCAGGCCGCGGGCAAAGGTCATATCCACCTTGGTGTTCACCTGGGTTTGGCCAATGCCGGGCAGCAGGTATTCCACCGGGTCTTCAATGGTGAGAATATTGCGGCTGCGGGTGTTGATATGGCTGAGGCCGGCGTAAAGGGTGGTGGTTTTACCCGAGCCAGTGGGGCCGGTCACCAGGATGATACCGTGGGGTTTGAGCAGGTTTTTGCCAAAGCGCTCCATCACATGGCGCGGCATATTCAGCTGTTCCAGCTTGAGCTGGCCAGCGGCCTGGTCGAGCAAGCGCAGTACTATGCGCTCGCCAAAGGCCGAGGGAATGGTAGACACCCGTATATCCACCGCGTGACCGGCGAGGCGCACGGTGATGCGGCCGTCCTGCGGCAGGCGTTTTTCAGCGATATCCAGGCGCGCCATCACTTTTAAACGCGACACCAATACCGGCGCCAGCTCAGGTTTGGGCGACAGCACTTCGGTGAGCACGCCGTCGATACGGAAGCGCACCGACACCCGGTCTTCGAAAGGCTCCAGGTGGATATCCGAAGCGCCTTCGCGCACTGCCTGGGAGAGGATGGCGTTAATCAGGCGGATGATAGGCGCGTCGTCATCGCCGGCGAGCAGGTCGGTGCGGTCGGCCAGGTCATCGGCCATGGACGAGAGGTCAAACTCATTGCCCAAGTCTTCCGCCGCGCGCTGGGCAGCGCCATCGCCACTCTGGTATTCGCGGGTCAAACGCTTTTGAAAATCCTCGGCGGGCAATTCTTCCAGCACAAATTCCTGGCCCAGTACCCGCTGCAATTCCAGCAGCACCTCCAGGGTCAGGCCGGGGCGGCACAGGAGTTTGAGCGGCTGGCCCGGCTCATGGGGTTCCAGCATTACCCCATGGTTAGAGGCAAAGCTGAAAGGCAGGCGCTCCTGGGGTGGTACGGCAGCCAGGTCGGCGTCATCCACCAGGTCGGCAGCAGCCAGGGGGGCCTCACTGAGTAACTCGCTCACGGCTTATTCCTCAGCGTCCGCTGGCGCGCGTAAATCTACCGGTGCGGCTTCGGGGGCAGTTTCCGCCGGCTGCGGCAGGCTCTCCCACTCGGGCAGCATGGGCATATCTTTTTTGCTGACCATCAGGCCGCGCTGGCGCAGGTGTTGGGTTTGCTGCTCGCGGATCAAACGGTATTTTTCCGCCGTGGCGCCCGTCAGCACCTTGTCATCGCGCACAATGGTGGCGCGGATAAATACCAGCAAATTGGTTTTGGTTTTGGATGAGGTTTGGCTGCGGAACAAATGCCCCAGCACCGGAATACTGCCGAGGATAGGCACGCGGCGCTCGCCGGTTTGCACCGAATCTTCAATCAGGCCGCCGAGCACTACAGTGCCGCCATCGCTGGTGAGAATTTGGGTGGTGATTTCGCGCTTGTTGGTAATGATGCCATCCGCCGCTTCACTGTTAATGCTCGACACTTCCTGCTCAATATCCAGCACTACGGTATCGCCATCGTTGATGTGCGGCGTCACCTTGAGCTTCACGCCCACGTCTTCGCGGTTGTAGGTGGTGAATGGGCTGCCGATAGAACCCGTGGTAGTGCCACCGGTGCCGGTGGCGGCATAGGAACCGGTTTTAATCGGCACCTGCTGGCCAACCGAAATACTGGCTTCGGTGTTATCGGTCATCAAAATATTGGGCGTGGAGAGGATGTTGGTTTTGCTGCTCGACTGGATCATTTTGAGCACGCTTAAAAAGTCTGTGCGCTCGCCCAGGCGACCAAAACCAAACACCTGGCCAGAGATGCCGCCGAGGCTGCCCGCCAGGGACAGGAGCGCAGCATCCTTGTCGTCCTGGTCGGCATTTTTATCGCTCACCGCCAATGCCTGGGCACCTATGGCGCCTATGACCCCATTGCCGCCGTCGGTAGAGGCGCCAAAGCCGTATTCGTTGTCGCGGTACATCCACTCGATGCCCAGCTCTTTACCTGCCTCGTCGGACACCTCGGCAATAATGGCCTCCACCAGCACCTGGGCGCGGCGCACATCCAGGCTGTCCACGATCGACAGCATGGTATCCATGGTGTCGACATCGGCGGTGATGATTACCGAGTTGGTGGCTTCATCGGCCTGCACGCTGGGCGGCTGGGTATTGCCACCGGCGCCTTCACCCTGCTTGGCCTGGGTGAAACTTTGCATCATGCCGGTGAGTACCTTGGCCACATCTTCCGCCTTGGCGTAGCGCAAATAGTGCACCCGCACATTGGCATTTTTGGCTTGCGGGCGATCCAGGTCTTCAATCAAAAATTTCAACCGCTGGCGCGACATATCATCGCCGCTGATCACCACGGAATTGATGCGTTTGTCTGCCACTATCACCGGTGGGCTGGTGGTCATACCGCGGTTGGGATCGGGCTTTTCCAGCTGGGTGAGCATGGCCACCACATCGGTGGCATTGGCGTAGCGCAGAGGGATCACATCGGTTTGGGTGACACCAATTTTATCCAGCTGCACCACCAGTTCATTCATCCGCGCCACGTTGGCGCGGGTGTCAGTAATAATCAGCGCATTGCTCGGCTCATAAGTGGTGAGGTGGCCATACTGGGGCACCAGGGGGCGCAGGGCCGCAAGGATTTTGGCAGCGCTGGTGTTTTTCAGCGGGATCACCTGGGTGATGTAAAGGTCATCTTTGATCGCGACGGATTTTTCGGTGGGAATAGCCAGGTTGCGGGCATCGCGGTTAGCGACAATGCGCACTATGTTGCCGCTTTCTATCGCGGTAAAACCATACACATCCAGGGAGGCAAGGAAGAGCGCATAGACCTCTTTGGCGGTGAGCGGCTTGCTGTTGATCACCTTGATGGGGCCGCGCACCTTGGGGTCGATAATGATGGTTTTGCCAGTGGCGCCAGCGATAAATTTGATCACTTCCTGGATATCGGTATCGTTAAAATTCACCGTCCAGGTCTGCTCTGCCGGTGCAGTATTGGCCGGTTGCTGTGCCCATAGCCCGGCACTGGCTCCCATGAGCGCTGCCAGCAGCCAGCCTTGAATTATTTTGTTCTTGCGACCATTACACGGGTTCACTAGGCAACCTCACTTCAATTGAGCACTATATCGAGATTAATCACACTGCCGCCGCGCCGGATTTCCAGGTTGGCCGAGGTGGCATTACTCATATTTTTGTAAATTTCCATCACCTTGCCGGGGTTATCCAACGGCATGCCGTTGACAGCTGTGACTATGTCATCGGCCTGCAAGCCCAGGGAGTGGAACATTTCTGCATTGCGCCCGGGGCGGATTTTGTAACCCACCACTTGGCCATTTTCGCGGTAGATACTCATACCCACCACATCCGACAGGGTGCTGCTGACAGCGGCAGCGCTGGGGTCGGGGATGGGGCCAGCATGGGGGTTGGGGCCATAGCCCACTTCACCGGGAGCGCCCAAATAAGGGGTGGGCTGCTGCACCTGTGGCGGGGTGTAGGCGGGGCGCTGGGACTGGGGGGATGCTATTTGGGGAGCCTTGGGGTCGTCTTTAAATAACCAGAGGGATTCGTACTTGCCGTTGTTGTTGATGATGACGCGCAAATCCAGCACTTTGGACAGGCTGACGTTGTTACCCACCGGCAACTTATCACCCACCGCATAGACTTCCTGGCGATCGCCCGAGGAGATAACCGCGCGCGCTGCCTGCTCGTTGTTGCTGGCCAACACACCGCGCAGCACCAGGTTTAACTGGGTGTCTGCCGCTTCATCTTCTATGCCGGTTGCCGATACTGGCTCCGGGGCGACCTCAACCACCGGCTGGGCGCCAAAAGGGGTGAGGCTTTTTAGTTGTTCGATATTGATCGCCGGGGCATTGCCGCCCGAGGCCGCAGACTGGCCGGAGGCGGCGCTCAGCTGGATATTGGGCGCCGGCACCTGGGGGCCGGGCAGCAGCAACCAGAGCAACTGCGCCAGGCTGTGCACCAACCACAACACCAGCACCAACCGAATCAACCACTGCCAGGTCGACAGGGGCACCGCTTGGATCAGGGCTGCCAAATGCCCCCAGCGCTGCTGCAAAGCAACGCGATTGATCGCCAGCGATTGAGAGGTAGATTCGGACATGGGTCGGATAAATCCTTGCGCTGAATATAGTGGCAAGCCAGGCGGAACCGGAAATGCACAGAAGCCAGGCTATCTAACAGCTTAGTTGGTTATGGTTATAAAGGCCGCCGGATTGTACTC
>CAMLRI010000244.1 GCA_946482385.1 uncultured Cellvibrio sp. | reverse complement strand
GCACCTCCAGCTACACTCGCCACCACGTGAATATTTCCATGTGTAAAGCGAAAGCAAACGGCCACTACATCAACTCGCTGCTGGCGCTGCAGGAAGCCCTGGATAGCGGCTGCGAAGAAGCGCTGCTGCTGGATAACGAAGGCTATGTGGCCGAGGGTTCCGGCGAGAACTTCTTCCTGGTGCGCGATGGTGTGATCTACACCCCGGAGCTGACCTCCTGTCTGGACGGTATCACCCGCAACACCATTTTCCAGCTGGCGGCCGATTGCGGTTACACCATCAAGGAAAAACGCATCACCCGCGACGAAGTCTATGTGGCCGACGAAGCCTTCTTCACCGGCACCGCCGCCGAAGTGTTGCCGATCCGCGAATTGGATGGCCGCATTATCGGTGAAGGTCGCCGCGGTCCCATCACCACCCGCCTGCAGGATTTGTACTTCAAATCCGTGCGCGGCGAATTGGCCGAACACACCAATTGGTTGTCGCCGGTCGCTAAGTAAGTGTTGTGCCCAACGGAGCCGCAGGCTCCGTTGTTGTTTTCTGCTATCGGACTTTTTGCCTGTGGTTTTTCCGCCTATGGTTATCTCCCCCCAGCTGCAAGCGATCTGCAAAATCCTGGTGGTCGGCCCCGCCTGGATCGGCGACATGATGATGGCGCAAACGCTGTTCAAGTTGCTGAAACAGCGCAACCCGTCGGTGCAAATCCACTTGCTGGCCTCGGCCTGGACACGCCCCCTGGTGGCCTGCATGCCAGAGGTGGACGAGGTGATAGATATGCCCCTGGGCCATGGCCAGTTTGGCCTGGCGGAGCGCTATCGCCTGGGCAGAAGCTTGGCCAACAGCGGTTACCAGCAGGCGATATTGCTGCCCAACTCGTTTAAATCTGCCCTGATTCCCTTTTTTGCGGGCATACCCCTGCGCACAGGCTGGCGCGGCGAAATGCGCTACGGCTTGCTCAATGATCTGCGCCCCCTGGATAAACAGCGCTACCCATTAATGGTGCAGCGCTATATGGCCCTGGCCTTTGCCCGCGATGCCGAATTGCCCCAGGCATTTCCCTACCCGCAATTGCAGTTGGATCTGGCCCAGCGCCCGGCGCTGCTGGCCAAATTTGGTTTGCAGTTGCAGCGGCCGCTGTTGATCCTCTGCCCCGGCGCTGAATACGGCCCGGCCAAACGCTGGCCGGAAAGCCACTACGCCACAGTGGCGGCGCAAAAAATCCGCGCTGGCTGGCAGGTATGGCTGCTGGGTTCCGCCAAGGATCAGCAAGTTGCCGAGGCCATCCGCGAGCAGTTGCCGCCGGCGCTCCAGGCCTACAGCTACAACCTGGCGGGCAGCACCAGCTTGGGCGAAGCCATCGGCCTGATGGCTTGCGCCGATGCAGTGCTGAGCAACGATTCCGGCCTGATGCACATAGCCGCCGCACTCAACCGCCCCCTGGTGGTGGTGTTTGGCTCCACTTCCCCGGAGCACACCCCGCCCCTGGCGAGCCAGGTCAAGATTGTCAGCAACCAGCTCGACTGCTCACCCTGTTTCGAGCGCGAATGCCCCCTGGGGCACCATAAATGCCTGCGCGAGCTAATGCCCGCCCAGGTGCAGGCGGCGCTGGATGCCCTGGTGCCCCAGCCTGCGGTCTTGCCCCACTAACATCGAGGATGAGCCAGCGCGTGCCCGACCAACCCCAAGAGTCGCTAATCCTGCGCCATGAACTCCAGTCGCTGTGGCAGGGGCAGGATGTGTTTGCCCTGGTGCAACAGCTGGAGGGCAGGGTGGTGCGCGCGGTGCCGGGGCGGCAAACCCTGCGCTTTGAGCTGGCCGGTCAGGGTTATTACTGCAAGTTGCACACGGGTGTGGGCTGGGGGGAAATCGTCAAAAACCTGCTCTACGGGCGCTTGCCAATTATCGGCGCCTGCAACGAATGGCTCGCCCTCAACCGCCTGGCGGAGCTGGGGGTGCCCAGCCTGGAGCCGCTGGCCTACGGCGAACAGGGCTGGAATCCGGCGCGGCGCCTGTCGTTTATCGTCACCCGGGAATTGTTGGGCACAGTGCAGTTGGATGATTACCTGCGCGCCCATCCCCGCTTGCCATTTGCGGCCAAACAGCAGTTGTTGCAAACCCTGGCGGAAATGGTGCGCCGCATCCACCAGCATGGCCTTAACCACCGCGATTTGTATTTGTGCCATTTCCTGCTCGATCCACTGGCATTAGCAAAGCCGGCGGGCAGCGCCCGGCCCCTGCTGTATTTGGTGGATTTGCACCGTGCCCAAATGCGCGTCCAGGTACCGCGCCGCTGGTTGGTGAAGGATCTGGCCAGCCTGTATTTTTCGACGCTGGATCTGGCGGTGAGCCGGCGGGATATAGCGCGCTTTTTAGCGATTTATTTTGCCCAGCCCTGGCGCCAAGTGCTTAAGCAGCAGGCGCCTTTGTTGCGCGCCATAGCCGCCCGCGCCCAGCGCCTTTATGCGCGGGAACAGCGCCTGCAGCAGCGGCAGTTACAGGGAAGGGGGCAAGCCTGATGCAGCTGGCCTTCTGCCTATTTCACTACTTTCCCTATGGCGGCCTGGAGCGGGATATGCTCGCCCTGGCGCGGGTTTGCCGCGCCCGCGGCCATCAGGTAACGATTTACACCCAACGCTGGGAAGGGGCCAAGCCCGAAGATATTCCGGTGCAGCTGGTTCCGGTGCGGGCCTGGAGCAACCACGGCCGCGCCATGGAGTTTGCCCGGCGTTTTAACGAGTTACGGCAGCAGGCCGCCATAGACCTGGTGGTGGGTTTTAATAAAATGCCCGGCCTGGATGTGTATTTCGCGGCGGACACCTGTTTTGCGCAAAAAGTCTATGAAGAGCGTCCCTGGTTTTATCGCTACAGCCACCGCAGCCGTGCTTACTTGGCGCTGGAGCGGGCGGTGTTTGGCCCCGCCAGCCGCAGCCACATACTCTTGATCGCCCCGGCGCAGCGCCAGGCATTCCAGCGCTACTATCACACCCCGGCTGAGCGATTGCAGTTGTTGCCACCCGGTATCCGGCGCGACAGGATCATGCCGGCAGATTATCCGCAGCAGCGCACGCAGCTGCGCGCCGGTTATTGCCTGGCCGGCGATACTTATGTGCTGTTGATGGTGGGGTCGGATTTTAAACGCAAGGGTTTGGCGCGCAGCATCAAGGCACTGGCCGCCTTGCCGCAACCCCTGCGCCAGCGCTGCCAACTCTGGGTGGCGGGGCAGGGCGATGCCCGCCCTTATCTGCAGTTGGCGCAGCAGTTGGGTGTGGCACAGCAATTGAAGATGCTGGGCGCGCGGGATGATGTGGCGCAACTTATGTGGGCCGCCGATTTACTGCTGCACCCGGCCCACAGCGAAGCGGCCGGTGCGGTGTTATTGGAAGCAGCGGTTGCCGGCTTGCCGGTCATAGCTACAGACGTGTGCGGCTATGCCCATTACATTCAGGATTACCAAATGGGTTGCATCTTGGCTACTGCTGAAGTGGACAGCCAATTGGCAGGTGCGATACAAAAAATTGCCGCAGAGGATAGCCATATCTGGCGCGATCGCGCGCAGCAGCTGGTCGACCGGGGCGAGGTGTTCGCCATGCACGAAACCGCTGCGGATCTTATTGAACAACTGCACTCCGGCAGTGCAACCATCAACCACTAGAGAGAGTTTATGTCGTTAGGTTTTTTAGCGCGGGAGCCGCGCGAAGCGTTTTGTGCCAAGTGGGTTGGCCTGGGTGTTTACCTGTTCCTGTCGGCCTTTTTTTGGGCCTCCGGCCCGGCGCCGCTGCGCAGTATTTTTTATGCGTTTTTGTTGTTGCCGCTGTTAGCCGTATTGCCCTGGCGGCGCTGGCGCCTGGCGGAATACGGCGGCCAGTTCACCCTTGCCGCTCTGGTGTTTGCCGCCTACTCGGTATTGGCGTCCCTGTGGGGGAAATCGGAGGATTTTGATTTTTTCCTCAAGCAGTGGTTCTTCCTCGCCTTTTGGCTGTGTGGCACTGGCTGGTTGTTTTATTACCGGCCGATCAATTTGCAGCGTTTTTATTCGGTGATCATAGTCTTGGGCCTGGTGTGTGCCTTGATTACGCTCTATTGGTTTTTCATGCATGACAATAGCGTATCAGGGGGGCGTTTATCAGGTTTGGGGCTTGCCGAAAATCCGACAATAGCGGCGCAAATTTTTGGTGTGGCGGCACTTCTTGCCTATATCAAATCCTTACAGGTAGGCAGGTTGTGGTTGTCTTGGCTCTTTGTGGGGGCAGCAGTTGTGTGCGCTATGGTTATCTTGTTTTCTGGTAGCCGCGGTGCAGCACTGGCATTGGTGCTGGTTTCAGCGGCGGCTTTAGTTATTATTCGCCCCCGTCCTCAGATATGGATTGCCCATATTGTTTTATTGGGAATAGCGTTGGCTGTGGGGTTGGTATTTGTAGGTGTCACGACTCTTCTAGAAACCCGAGTTACTTCTTTTTCTCTCCGCGATGTTATATGGGCCGAAGTATCGCATCGTGTGCTTGAGAATCCAGTTTTCGGCATAGGCTATTACGAGGATGCCC
>CAMLRI010000243.1 GCA_946482385.1 uncultured Cellvibrio sp. | reverse complement strand
CAAATCGCCGGCACTGCCAAGCAACCCCATGGCAATAGGAATATGGAAAGGCAATTTGTGCTGGCACTCCGGGGTGGGCGGGCAGGATTGTTTAAAGCTGAGCGAATAGGTTTGCGCATCGGCATCGTAGCTATCGGTTACATCCAGGCGCGGGGTGCCGGCCTGCGAATACCAGCGCTTGAACTGGCTGAGATCGCGCCCCGAAGCATCAGCCAGGGCGGCGACAAAATCTTCCGTCGTTACCGCTTGGCCATCGTGGCGCTCGAAGTACAAATCTGTGCCTTTGCGGAAATTTTCCTTGCCCAACAAATTGGCCAGCATGCGAATAACTTCGGCACCTTTTTCATAAACCGTCATGGTGTAGAAGTTGGAAATTTCGATATAGGATTCGGGGCGAATGGGGTGTGCCATGGGGCCGGCATCTTCGGCAAACTGCGCGGTGCGCAGCAGGGTTACGTCCTCTACCCGCTTGACCGTGCGGGAACCCATATCGGCGGAAAATTCCGCGTCGCGATAAACAGTAAAACCCTCTTTCAAACTCAACTGAAACCAATCGCGGCAGGTCACGCGGTTGCCACTCCAGTTGTGGAAATATTCGTGCGCCACCACACCTTCCACCCGCTGGAAACCCACGTCGGTGGTGGTTTCGGCTTTGGCCAGCACACAGGAGGTGTTAAAAATATTCAGCCCCTTGTTTTCCATGGCGCCCATATTGAAGTCGTCCACCGCGACTATCATAAAAATATCCAAATCGTATTCCCGCCCGTAAACCTCTTCATCCCAGCGCATGGAATTTTTCAGCGAGGTCATGGCGTGATCGCATTTGTCGAGGTCTTTTGGCTCGACAAAAATCTTCAAGGTTACTTGGCGCCCCGAGCAGGTGGTAAAGCTGTCTTCAATATGGGCCAGGTCGCCCGCTACCAGGGCAAATAAATAGGCAGGTTTTTTAAAAGGGTCGTGCCAAATAGCGTAGTGGCGCTGCGCATCTACTTCGCCCTGTTCAATCAAATTGCCATTGGCCAACAGCACCGGGTATTTTTTATCGGCGATCACCTTGGTGGTGAACTCGCTCATCACATCGGGGCGATCCAGGTAATAAGTAATTTTGCGGAAACCCTCGGCCTCGCACTGGGTGCAATACATGGTGCGCGAGCGGTACAAGCCCTCCAACGAGGTATTGGTTTCGGGTTTGATTTTGGTAATGGTAATCAGGGTGAAGTGTTCTGGCGTATTAAAAATAGTGAGCGACTCTTCGCCAAAACTGTAGTCGCCCTCTTGCAGCAATTTGCCATCCAGCGACAGCGACACCAATTCCAGATCGGCGCCGTGCAGGGTCAACTGGGTGGCCGGCACAGCGGCAGCCGGGTTGCGGCGCAGCGACAGCATACAGCTGACAATGGTGTAGCCATCATGGATATCGACATTGAGATCGGTGGTGTCGATCAAATAATCCGGCACACGGTAATCTTTTAAATAGGTTGTTTTGGGTGATACGGCTGGCGCGTTCATAGTCGTTATCCTGTTGTGGGGCATAGCTCACATAAAAATGGGGGCGCTGGAACAAAAGGGTTTAAAAAACAGCGCTAAAACATTATTCGATCCACTTGATCGGCTTATCCTGGTGGTGGTCCTGGTCGTGGTCATCATCGCCGCAATAAGTGTGTGGCTCGGGCGGGATATAGCCGGTGTGCTGTTCCGGCGGCAAATTTTTGTGTTCGTAGGCAATCACAGCCTGCATACACAACTCGCGCTGCTCTTGCGTTAAACGCTGGCCATCGGGCCATTTGCCCAGCTCTACCGCGCGCTTGAGGTTGTGGTAAATGTCGGGGGTAAGGCTGGCCAAGAGTTGCTGTAAATTCATAGCTGTTTCTACACCTTAAAACGTAATTTCAATAGATATGCTGCCAAACCAAAAATCAGCCCGGCAGCCAAACCGCCGGCGTGGTTGGCATTGGCTATACCGCCCTGGATAAATAAATCCACCACGCCGGTCATGCAGATGAATAACCAAATTATCATCACCCACAGCAAACCGCTGGGCACCGCAATCAAGGGATGAGGGCGCAACCGCTGCATAATGACAACAAAACCGATAAAGCCGTATATCACCCCGGAGATACCGCCAAAATTGCTCATTTCAGTCCAGAGGTATTGGCTGAGATTGGATGCTAGTGCCAAAAAAGCCACCAGGGAAATAAACGACCAGCGCCCCAGTAACAATTCCAAACGCTGCCCCAGCCACCAGAGCATCACCAGGTTAAACGCCAGATGCACCAAACCAAAATGTAAAAAACTCGGCGTGAACAAACGCCAGAACTCACCGCGCCCGTAGGATTCCGCCAGGGGGACATAGCCCTGGCGGGTGTAATCCTGAAAGCTAAACCAGTGTTCCCATTGGCTGCCAATAACCGTACTGCCAATAAAGCCACCGATCAGGCAGAAAAAAATCAGTACAAACACCACAGGTGTGGCCTGTATTTGTTGCAGCAGGGCCTGGCTATCCAACTCCATGCTGGAAAGCCCGCGCACCCGGCTGGGCTGCAGCTCAATGCGGCCACGGGCATAGTCGTCTAGAAATTCATTGAGTGCGGGAATCAATTCCGGGTCGCGCACGGCCAGCCACTGTTGGCCGCGCTGCTCGGTAATAAGGTGATCTATATGGCGCTCCTGTAGAAATTGCACCAGGCAAGTTAAATCCTGGTCGATAGGAAAAGCGCGCACGGGAAGCCAATCGTTATAGGGCTGATTATTCAAAAGATATTCTCGAGAGCGTGTTGCACAGGCGGTTAAGGATCTACATAAACCCAGACAAATTTGTCGGCGCTCAATTGTGCCTCACCATCCATGCGGTATGCCACCAATCGCCCGAATTTAACCGCACTGTAATCCAGGCAGGCGAGGTTGTGGGTCAGGGGTTCCGGGTGCCCTTTTAGCCAGTAGTGGCCGACAAACAGGGGCGGCTCATGGGCGCCGTAGTGCGGCATTTGCGCGCGGTGTTCCTCGCTAATGGAGGCGCAGGCAATGGCCTCGGGCAGCGGATCTGGCTGGAACAGCAGCTCCCCATAGGTTTGCGCCTGGCGCGCCCAGAATTTGGTGCGAAAGGCTTTGCGCACATAACCATCCTCGGAGGTAATTTCCATCCCCACCGGCAGTGCCAAATCTACTCCACCGGTGAGCCTTTGCTTGATACGCGCTTCGCGGCTACCAGGGATGACTGACTGGCGCACAAAAGCCCAATCTATATGCCCCTGGGGGTATTGTTGGCGGTGTAGGTCGACAAGCGGCTGATCCCAACAGGCGTGCACCGCGCGAAATAATTGCCCAGTGGCGGGATGAACCAGCTCGAGAAACAGCGGCAGTTGCATAAACCAGTCGAGGAATTCACGCCATTCCTGGGGGTAATTGGCGAACTGTTGCAGGGTTTCCGCTATTTGACGGGTGTTACTGGGGATATGGGGGCGCAGGTAATCACTGCTGCCGGGCGCTACCGGGGTGCAATAAGTGATGGCATTGATCTCGTGGTTGCCGAGGATCATCTGCGCACTGCCCCGCTCGACCATGGCGCGTACCAGGTGCAAGGCTTCGCGCACCCGCGGCCCGCGGTCGACCACATCACCTAAAAAAATCACCTGGCGGCGTGGATGCTGGTAAACCCCGGCGCGTTTTTGATATCCCAACTGCTCCAGTAACCGCTCCAGGGTTTGCGCGCAACCGTGGACATCGCCAATCAGGTCATAGCCATAGGCCTCACCGGTAGGTGCAACAACCCGACCACTTGACGTGGGGGCTGTTGCAACGGGCGATTGACCGGGCAGCATGGGTTTATCACTCAGATTTTAACAAGTGCCCGCCCCAACCCAGTTTGGAGCGGCAGCGCTCGTAAAAGTTGTAATCCAGGGGGTGGAGCAATTCCAGCAGTTGCGGTTTTTTGCGGATGTGAATGGCATCGCCCGTTTGCACTTCGGCATGGGAATGGCCATCGCAGGTCACCATGGGCATGGCGCGGTTGTGCTCGCCAACCAAGAGCACAATTTCACTATCGCCCGGTACCACTATGGGGCGGCTGCTGAGGGTGTGGGGGTTCATGGGCACCAGTACCATGGCGTCCAGTTTGGGGTGCAGGATTGGCCCCCCGCCGCTGAGGGAGTAGGCAGTAGAACCCGTAGGTGTTGCGACAATCACGCCGTCGGAGCGCTGGCTGGTCACAAAAGAACCGTCGACATGGATTTCAAATTGCAGCATGTGGATAAATTGGCCAGGGTGTAGCACCACATCATTAAAGGCATCGGCAAGCGCAATGCGCTGGCCCTGGCGGCGCACTTCCATATCCAGCAAAAAGCGCTTTTCCGAGGTGTATTGCCCCGCCAACACCTCTGCCATTTTTTGCTCGATTTGCTCGGGGGTAATGTCGGTAAGGAAGCCCAGGCGGCCGCGGTTGACCCCCAGCAGCGGCACCTGGTACTTGGCCAGGGCGCGGGCGCCGCTAAGCAGACTGCCATCGCCGCCCACCACTATGACCAAATCGCAAATCTGGCCGAGGGAATCCATA
>CAMLRI010000242.1 GCA_946482385.1 uncultured Cellvibrio sp. | reverse complement strand
GTCTTTCTTGGCGGGGTCTTTACGGCCCACATCGAGAAACTGAAAGTCATTGTTTAAACGAGTCATGATAATTTCTCCTCGCCGGGCCTTATTCGCCGCGCTGGCGGAAGCTAACCAGCAAGCTGCTGAGTGATGCGGCCTTGGGTTTAACCAGCCAGAACTTGCCGATGTAGTCATCGAAGTTGCTAAGCAGGTGCTGACCCCAGGCGCTTTCAGTTTCTTTCACGAATTCTTCAATCACCGAGCGCAGGTGGTTGCGATGAGCTTCCAGGGCTTCGGTGTTGATGCGGTGGATATCCACCAGTTCGTGGTTGTAACGGTCGACAAAATCGTTGGCTTCGTCCAGCACATAGGCGAAGCCGCCGGTCATACCTGCGCCGAAGTTGACACCGGTTTGCCCCAGCACTGTGACCACGCCGCCGGTCATGTATTCGCAGCAGTGATCGCCGGCGCCTTCCACCACTACATGGGCACCGGAGTTGCGCACGCCGCAGCGCTCGCCTGCGGTACCTGCGGCAAACAATTTACCGCCGGTGGCGCCGTACAAACAGGTGTTGCCCAGGATACTGGTTTTGTTGGTTTTGAAACCGGAATTGCGCGGCGGGCGGATCACCAGCTTGCCGCCGGCCATGCCTTTACCCACATAGTCGTTGGCGTCGCCTTCCAGGTACATTTCCAGGCCGCCGGCGTTCCACACGCCGAAACTCTGGCCGGCAATACCGGTAAGTTTCAGCTTGATGGGCTTGTCGGACATACCCTGGTTGCCGTAGCGCTTGGCAATTTCACCGCTGATGCGCGCGCCTATGGAGCGGTCGCAGTTGGTGATATGGAATTCAAACTCGCCACCGGATTTGGCTTCGATCGCGGGCAGCAACACCTTAACCATCGCCTCGGCGGTTTCGCCTTTGTCGAAGGGCTCGTTTTTGCTCACAGCGCACAGCTGGGGCTTGGTGGCCAGGTAATCATCGGTGTAGATGATGGGGCTCAAATCCAGCTGCTGTTGCTTGGTGGTTTCACCTTCAAGCACTTGCAGCAGGTCGACACGGCCCACCAGCTCCGCCAGGCTGCGCACGCCCAGGCGCGCCATCCACTCGCGGGTTTCCTCGGCCATAAACTTGAAGAAGTTCATCGCCATTTCCACTGTGCCTATGTAGTGATCCTGGCGCAGTTTGTCCTGTTGGGTGGCAACACCCGTCGCACAGTTATTCAGGTGGCAAATACGCAGGTATTTACAGCCCAGCGCCACCATGGGGCCGGTGCCAAAGCCAAAGCTTTCGGCGCCGAGCATGGCCGCTTTCACCACATCCAAACCGGTTTTCAAGCCGCCGTCGGTTTGCACGCGCACCTTGTCACGCAGATCGTTGGCGCGCAGGGTTTGGTGGGTTTCCGACAGGCCCAGCTCCCAGGGGGAGCCGGCATATTTGATGGAGGTGAGCGGGCTGGCCGCGGTGCCGCCGTCGTAACCGGAAATGGTAATCAGGTCGGCATAGGCCTTGGCCACACCGGCGGCGATGGTGCCTACGCCGGGGCGGGATACCAGCTTCACCGATACCAGGGCATCCGGATTGACTTGTTTCAGGTCGTAAATCAGCTGCGCCAGGTCTTCGATGGAGTAAATATCGTGGTGCGGCGGCGGTGAAATCAGGGTTACACCGGGCACCGAGTGGCGCAGACGGGCAATCAGGGCATTCACTTTACCGCCGGGCAGCTGGCCGCCCTCGCCGGGCTTGGCGCCCTGGGCGACTTTAATTTGCAGCACTTCGGCGTTGACCAGATAGGCCGGGGTTACGCCGAAACGGCCAGAGGCCACCTGCTTGATTTTGGAGGTTTTGATGGTGCCGTAGCGCGCCGGGTCTTCACCGCCTTCACCGGAGTTGGAGCGGCCGCCGAGGCGGTTCATGGCTTCGGCCAGGGCTTCGTGGGCCTCGGGCGACAGGGCGCCCAGGGACATGCCCGCCGAGTCGAAGCGCTTGATGATGGCTTCGATGGGCTCCACTTCCGACAGCGGAATGGGCTTGCACAGGTCTTCGCGGATCGCCAGCAGGTCGCGCAGCATGGCCACCGGGCGCTTGTTCACCAGGTCGGCGTAGTTGCGCCACAGGGCATAGTTGCCGCTCTGTACGGCTTTTTGCAGGGTTTGCACCACATCCGGGTTAAAGGCGTGGTATTCGGAACCGTGCACATACTTGAGCAGGCCGCCCTGGACTATGGGCTTGCGCTCCAGCCAGGCAGTTTGGGCAATGATTTTCTGGTCGGCTTCCAGGTCTTCGAAGCGGGCGCCGCCAATGCGGCTGGGCGTGCTTTCAAAGCAGGTGTTGATCACTTCTTCCGATAGGCCTATGGCCTCGAACAGTTGGGCGCCGCGATAGGAGGTAATGGTGGAAATACCCATCTTCGACAGGATCTTGAGCAGGCCCTTGTCGATACCCTTGCGGTAGTTTTTGTAGGCGCTGTCCACATCGCTCAGCAGCTCGCCGGTCTCGATCAGGTCGTTGAGCACGTGGTAGCTGAGGTAGGGGTAAACCGCCGTGGCGCCGTAGGCGATCAGGGCTGCTACCTGGTGTGGGTCGCGCGCGCTGGCGGTTTCCACAATCAGGTTGGATTCGCAGCGCAGGCCGACATTGGTGAGGTGCTGGTGCACTGCACCTACCGCCAGCAGGGCGTGGATGGGCAGCAGGCCTTTTTCAAAGCCGGCGTCGCTCAATACCATCAATACCTTGCCCGACTTAACCGCAGCGGCTACGTCGTCGCACAGCTTGGCCAGGGCCGCCTTGAGGTTGGTGGTTTCCGGGTTGTAGTAGAGCGAGAATTTTTGCTGCTCGTAACCGGGGCGTTTGAGCGCCATCAGGCCGCGGAATTTTTCCGACGAGAGTACGGGCGAAGTCAGGATCACGCGGTCGGCGTGCTCGGGCAATTCGTCGTAAACCGACAGCTCGCGGCCCAGGCAGGTCTCCAGGGACATCACAATAGCTTCGCGCAGCGGGTCGATAGGCGGGTTGGTCACCTGGGCGAACTGCTGGCGGAAGTAGTCGTAGAGCGAGCGCTGCTGGCGCGACAGCACCGCCATGGGGGTGTCGTCACCCATGGAGCCCACTGCCTCCTGGCCGCCTTCCGCGAGGGGGCGCAGCAGTTGGTCGCGCTCTTCAAAGCTGACCTGGAACATCTTCATATTGGCTTTGAGCGCAATACCTTCCAGGCCGTTTTCTTTGGCGTCGGTGTTTAGGGTGGACTCAATGCGCAGGGCGCGCTCTTTCAGCCATTGCTTGTAGGGCTTGCTGGCTTTGAGCTGGTTGTCCACATCCTGGGTGTTGTGCAGGGTGCCGGTGAGGGTGTCGATGGACATGATCTGGCCTGGGCCAAGGCGGCCTTTGGCAACAACGTCGGCGGGGTCATAGGCGTAAACGCCCACTTCCGAGGCCACGGTGATGATGTCGTCTTTGGTGATCACCCAGCGCGAGGGGCGCAGGCCGTTGCGGTCGAGGGTACAGACCGCGTAGCGGCCATCGGTCAGCACCAGGCCGGCGGGGCCGTCCCAGGGCTCGATGTGCATGGAGTTGTATTCGTAGAAGGCGCGCAGGTCCGGGTCCATGTTTTCCACGTTTTGCCAGGCCGGCGGCACCAGCATACGTATGGCGCGGTGCAGATCCATGCCGCCCAGGGTGAGGATTTCCAGCATGTTATCCAGGCTGGAGGAGTCCGAACCTGTGCGGTTGACCAGGGGCTTGAGCTCCTGCAATTCGGGCAGCAGGTCGGTGACAAACTTGGGCGTGCGGGCGACCGACCAGTTGCGGTTGCCGACGATGGTGTTGATCTCGCCGTTGTGCGCCAGCATGCGGAAGGGTTGCGCCAAGGGCCATACCGGCATGGTGTTGGTAGAGAAGCGCTGGTGGAATACGCAGATGGCGGTTTCCAAACGCTCGTCGGCCAGGTCGCTGAAGAAGCGCGGCAGGTCTACCGGCATCATCAAACCTTTATAGGAGAGCACGCTGGTGCTGAGGCTGGCGACATAGAAGGATTTGTCGCCTGCCAGGCGGATTTCCGCTTTGCGGCGCGCGGTAAACAAACGGGCATTCACCTGCTCTATGGGCAGGCCGGCACTGTTGTTAATGAAAATATGGTTAAAAGTCGGCAGCGACTTGAGTGCAATGGGGCCCAGGCACTCGGGGTCGGTGGGCACCAGGCGCCAGCCGGCTACGGCCAGGCCCTGCTTGGTCAGCTCTTCGTTGAGAATGGCGCGCTGGGCCTCGGCGGCGGCAGCGTCGCGGTTGAGCATAATGGAGCCCACACCGTAAATGGCAGTCAGCTCGGCGCCGCAGGCTTCCTTGGCAACCGCACGCAGGAAACTGTCGGGCTTTTGCAACAGCAGACCACAGCCGTCACCGGTCTTGCCATCGGCATTAATACCACCGCGGTGAGTCATGCAGGTGAGTGCTTCGATGGCGGTTTTGAGCAGACGATGGCTGGTTTTGCCCTTCAAGTGGGCAATCAAACCAAAGCCGCAGTTATCTTTGAACTCGTCTATCTGGTAGAGGCCAGTGGTCATAGGCTGAT
>CAMLRI010000241.1 GCA_946482385.1 uncultured Cellvibrio sp. | reverse complement strand
GCGTTGATGTAGGCTCCAGCGATACCGGAGGTTTGACTGACAAAATTAAGGCTATCAATTCTGTGTCAGATCAAACCGGCGTAACAGCTACGGCTTTTGTATCTGTAACACTTGATTTTGCTGGTGTTGATCTGGCCGATGTAGGTGCTGAAACCGGTGCGCTCTTGAACGGTGTGGCCATTGACCTTTCAGGTGTTACTACTGGTGATTCCTTGCAAGAAGTTGTGGATGCCTTTAACGCAGAAACCAATGAAACAGGCATTACTGCCTCGCTCTTGGGCAGCCGAGTTGTATTGGAAGGTAATGTAGCCAGTTTGGCCTTTGGTACCAGTGGTGCCGGTTCTTGGGCAGCGCTAGAAACTGCCGGTGTAGAGCTGGTAGTGGGCAATGATAATGGGCCAACTGCATTAACTGATACACTGGTAGAAGGTGGCGGGATTAGGCTGACCAGCAACAATGGCAACCCCATCTCTGTTGATGTGAAAGATGCCGCTGCCGAAGCCAAAACTGGTTTGATCGACTCTAATGCCAGTGCCGGTGGTGCCTTCGGTTCAGCGATTGCCACTATCAGCATCGACACCCAGGCCAATGCCCAGAAAGCGATTAGCGTGATCGACAACGCCCTGACCACCATCAACGATGTGCGTTCAGAGCTGGGTGCGATCAACAACCGCCTCGACTTTACTGTGTCTAACCTGGCGAACATCTCCGAGAAAACTTCAGCCGCGCGTTCACGTATCACCGACGCCGACTTCGCTGCTGAAACCGCTGCTCTGAGCCGTTCACAAGTGTTGCAACAGGCAGCTACCGCAATGTTGGCGCAATCCAACGCTCGTCCACAACAAGTGTTGTCTCTGTTGAGATAATCCAGGCAAAACCCCTCCGGCATGAGCCGGAGGGGAGTCTAGTGAGGACTAAGTTATGAACGAAGTCAGCAAAATCACTACGGCTCCGGCGCAGGCTCGCTCTGTGCCGGTTTCGCTATTGCCTGGCAATGCCCAAGGTCAAAAAACCGGCAATGATTTGCCGCCTGCCGTAGAAGCGGCAAAATCCCGTCCCTTGGAGGGGGTTGATCCGCAGGTCATGCAGGAAAAAGTCACTGCTGCTGTTGCGCAAATGAATGAATATATTCAGTCCACCCAGCGCGATTTGCAGTTCAGTTACGACCCGGGTTCAGGTGAAACAGTGGTAAAGGTTTTGGATCGCGAAACGCAGGAATTAATTCGTCAAATCCCCGATGAAATTTTCTTGCGCCTGGCCCAGCGCCTCACCCCGGAAGAGCCTGTTCAATTGTTTAGTGCAGAGGCTTAAAACTGTTGTATATCAATAGGTTATAGCTTGTTGGTGCAATGGCGATGCTAGTGTCGCAGTGTAATAAAAGGCAGCTTAGGCTGCCTTTTTTATTGCTTAAAAAATGCTCGTGGCTAATCGCCGGGGCGGTATTTTTTTGCGCTATTTTCTGCGTGTTTTAGCGCATGGTTAAGGTGTGAGTTTTTCCTCTGATTGTTGTTTTTTGTGCGGCGCTGGCAGCGGCAATTTTTTTGTTGGCACAGTCTGTGCAAAACCCCTCCTAGGCAACCCGTATAGAAATCCTGTTGGCAACTATTGTTCGCACATTTCTTACAAGTCTTGCCACGAAGTTTCAATGGTCCACGACAGATTGCTGTTCGTCGCTGCCCCCTGAGCTTCATCAGTCGGCTTGTCACAGCAAACGCAACTGTGAACAGGAACAATCATTAGGAGATTTATTATGCCTTTAGTCATTAACACCAATGTCGCTTCCTTGAATTCACAGCGTCAACTGATGAACTCTGGAAGCTCGCTCGATCGAGCCTCTGAGCGCTTGTCCTCTGGTCAACGTATTAACTCTGCCAAAGACGATGCGGCGGGCTTGGCGATTTCCAACCGCATGACTTCGCAAATTCGCGGCCTGGACCAAGCCATCCGCAACGCCAACGACGGCGTATCGCTGATCCAAACCGCCGAAGGTGCGTTGCAGGAAACCACCAATATCCTGCAACGTATGCGCGAACTCTCTATCCAATCGGCCAACGGTATTTATTCCGATGCCGACCGTAAAACCCTGGATGCTGAAGTACAGCAGCTGATCCAGGAATTGGATCGCATCGCGACTTCCACCTCTTTTAACGGCCAAAAATTACTCGATGGCTCACTGGGCAAAGTAAATTTGCAAGTGGGTTCCGACGCCGGCCAAACCATCACCATGAAAATTCCCGCGATGGATGCCAAAACCCTGGGCATGGGCTTTGTGGGTGTGGATATGCTCGGCGGTGAAATGGATCTGGTTGGCCCACCGGCGCTGGTGCTGAATGAAAATGATGTGCTGATCAATGGCCAATCCATTGTTAAAGCCTTGGAAAGTTTTGATGGTGCAACAGATACCTGGGATCAATTGGTGGGTTACATCAATACCAATGTGCTGGGTATTAATGCTTCCACCTATGCCCAGGCAACGGGTACTGGGGTTGGCACAGGTGTGCTGGAAAATGGCGACATCTTTGAAGTTACCATCACCAAACTGGATGGCTCTGCCAGTGTGATTCAAATAACCAACACCCAAAATATGGATGAGTTGGTTGAGAAGCTGAATAGCGAAAGTGGCGGCCTGCTCAGTGCCAGTGTGGATGACAATGGCCGCTTGAGTGTGGCGGGCCAAAATGTGCAGTCCCTGGCAATTGTGGATGCCAGCAACGCCGGTGGCACTATTGCCGGTACTTACAATGGCCGGCTGGTGCTGGAATCGGAACACGGTGATCCCATTACTATTACTCGTGGTTCAACTGGCACCCTGGTGCAATTGGATCAACTGGGTTTCCGCGAAAACACCAACCCCGGTGATGTAGAAGGTGTGGGTATTACCACGCCTGCTGTTCCCTGGAATGTGGGCGACCTCACCATCAATGGTGTAGTGATCTCTAATAAAGATACCGATAGCCTGGTGGGTAAAATCAATGCGATTAATGCCGCCCAGGAAGAAACCGGGGTAACTGCGGCAACCTTTGTATCAACCACCCTGGATTTTGGCGGTGTTGACCTAACAACCATTGCTAGCCCGCTGTTAATGAATGGTGAGGCCATAGCCATCAACGGTGCCACCAGTATTTCCGATGTGGTTGCTGCCTTTAACGCGCAAAAAGATACCACCGGTATTACCGCCACCCTGTTGGGTACCCGTGTAGTGCTGGAGGGTAGTGCGGCCGCGATTACCTTCGGCCTGGATGGCACTAACGATGGTTTGGCAGATTTGAACGCGGCAGGCCTGCAAATCCAATCGGGTACTAACGCGGCTGCCACTATCAATGGCGCAACAGAAACTGTTCCCGGCGGCATTAAGTTAAGTAGCACCAATGGCTCACCCATTAGTATCAAGCTTGGCCCAAGCGCGGTAGCGGCAACTCTGGGCTTGCTGGAATCCAATGTGACCGCGGAAGGGGCCTTTGGTACAGCGGTTGCGTCCATCAGTATTGATACGGCTGCCGGTGCGCAAAAGGCCATAGGGGTTATTGATAACGCCTTAACCACTATCAACGATGCGCGTTCACAGCTGGGTGCGATTAACAACCGTTTGGACTTCACCATGTCCAACCTGGCCAACATCTCGGAAAAAACCTCGGCCTCCCGTTCGCGGATTGTGGATGCCGACTTCGCTGCCGAAACGGCTGCCCTGAGCCGTGCGCAAGTGCTGCAACAGGCCGCAACAGCCATGCTGGCACAAGCTAACGCCAGGCCAGAGCAGGTGTTGTCGCTGTTGCGATAATTCCGGCAAGTGCGGTTCTGGTGGGCAAAACCAACAAAAAACCGCAGGCTTTCTGCGGTTTTTTGTTGGAATTATTGTCGGGTGTTTGGCGGTTGGCCTTGGTTTATATAAACAAATGGTTATAAAAACCACGGTAAATGGCATGATTTGCCACTAGGCCAAAAAATATTAGGGTGAGCGGCAAAAATGACTAAAGTTTGCCCACAGTCAGCCGCTAAACTAATCAGACAGCGACAGGGCTATAGATCGCCTGGGGGTATAGATGGCTACTATCAACAGCGCTAATACAACAACCGGTTCCAGCATTATCAGTGCATTGGGAACAGGTTCCGGTATTGATTCCAATGCGCTGGCCAATCAGCTGGTTGATATTCAAAAATCCCTGCAGGCCGAGCGCTTAACCACCAAAAAGACTTTGCTGGAAACCCAAATTTCCGATTTTGGTTTGTTGCGCAGCTCTATGGCCAAGCTGGAAACCTCGGCAGCAGCCTTGGGCAGTTCCGATACCTTTAATGCCAAAGCGGTATCTATTCCTACTACATCGCTGCTCGGTATTTCCAAGCTCAACGCCAGCGCCAATGCCGGCGATTACCAGCTTAAAGTCGAACAAATCGCCCGCGCCCAATCCTTAAGTTCCGGTACTTTTGCCTCCCCAACAGCGCCTGTGGGTAAGGGCACTCTGACCATTCGCCTGGGCGAGTGGAATGATGCACTGAATGATTTCACGGTAGATTCCACCAAAACCGGCGCCACAATTACGATCGATGACAACAACAATTCC
>CAMLRI010000240.1 GCA_946482385.1 uncultured Cellvibrio sp. | reverse complement strand
GCAGTGGAGTTGTCGGGCATGATCAAAATCATGCGGTAGCCTTTGATGGCCGCCACCATCGCCAGGGCTATACCTGTGTTGCCGCTGGTGGCTTCGATCAAGGTATCGCCAGGTTTAATGTCGCCGCGCAATTCGGCCTGGGTAATCATCGACAGCGCCGGGCGATCTTTTACCGATCCGGCGGGGTTATTGCCTTCAAGCTTGACCAGCACCTGGTTGGATGTCTGCCCCGGCAAGCGCTGCAAGCGCACCAGGGGGGTATGGCCTATCAGCGACTCGATGGTGGGATACTGCATCAAAAAACCTCGGGAGCTCTCGATAAGAACGCGATAAGCATTCGTTAACCCTGCGATAAACATTCACTAACAAGGGAACAACCATTCGACAACAGCCGACAAGACAGGCAAGGGGCGATTTGGCGCCTGGTTGCGCCGCTTTGCGCGGGGCGGCTATTCTAGCGCCGAAACCCAGGTGGCGAAACTCATTCAGCCGCCACGACCACAGCGATAAGGATTTATGAACAACACCCGCAAAAGCCTGAAGCACGATATTTGGCGTTTGATTTTAGTCCCCACCCTGCTGGTCACCCTGCTCAGTGGCATTAGCCTGGGATGGCTGTGTATCGCCCAGCTCGATAAATACATCGACCTGCGCGGCAGTGTGCTGGCGAAAAAAACTGCCCACCTGCTGCATTACCCGGCGCAGCACAACAACCGCGAGCTGCTGCAGGAAATTCTCGCCGCCTCCATTGAAGAGCCCTTTATTCGCGCCGCCAGCCTCTATGCCTACGATGGCCAATTAACACTGCACAGCGGCCCGGAATTTTTCCCCACCAGCGACGCCGGCAAGCCCAACCAGCTGGAGCCGCTGAAACGCCACACAGCCCACAGCCTGCGCTTTGCCTACCCCCTGGTGGATAAAAACAACCAGCAACCCCTGGGCTGGGTGGAGCTGGAACTGATTTCCGCCCCTTATATAGTGATTCACCACCAGGCAGTTATTTTGGCCGCCGTGGTGATTCTGCTGTGCCTGGTTATCGGCAGCTATTTTGCGCTGTCGCTCTACCACAAGCTGGTGGAACCACTGGGGCATATCCGCGATACCGTGCAACAACTGGCGCGCGGCAAACTTAACGAGCGGGTGGCCCCCCAGCGCATCCGCGAGCTGAGCAACCTGGGCGATGCGATTAATACCATGGCGGCGTCGATGGAATCTGCCCAGGAGGATATGCAGGGCCATATCGACAACGCCATTGAAGACCTGCGCGAAACCCTGGAGACCATCGAAATCCAAAACGTGGAACTGGACCTGGCGCGCAAGGAGGCCCTGGAGGCCAGCCGCGCCAAATCCGAATTCCTGGCCAACACCAGCCACGAGATACGCACCCCGCTCAACGGCATACTCGGCTTTATCAACCTGGTGCTCAAAACCGAGCTGAAGGACAAGCAGCGTGAATACATGGAAACCATCCGCGACTCCGCGCAAAACCTGCTGACGGTAATCAACGGCATCCTCGACTTTTCCAAGATTGAAGCGGGCAAACTCACCCTCGACTACGCCCCTTTACCGATCCGCAAAACCCTCGACGAGGTGCTGCACATACTGGCGCCCGATGCCCACGAAAAAAACCTGCAGCTCATCTGCTATGTGGAACCCAGCATCCCCAAAAACCTGCTGGGCGATGCGCTGCGCTTTAAGCAGGTGCTGTCCAACCTGGTGAGCAACGCCATTAAATACAGCCACGCGGGCAATATCCTGGTGGATGTGAGCATAGAGCAGCGCCAGGAAACCCAGATCACCCTCAAAATCGCCATCACCGACCAGGGCATAGGCCTAAGTGAAGAAGAGCAGGCCAACCTGTTCGGCCCCTTTAACCAGGCCGACACTTCCAGCAGCCGCGAACACGACGGCACCGGCCTGGGGCTGGCCATCTGCAAAGGCTTGGTGGAGCGAATGCACGGCCAGATAGGGGTTAATAGCGCACCGGGCAAGGGTTCCACCTTTTGGTTTAGCGCGCGTCTGGGCATCGACAAACGCCAGCCCGCCCCCAGCCCCCTCGCCAACCTGAGCGATTACCGCATACTCCTGTGCAGCGACAACCCGGATTCGCGGCGCCAATTGGAGCATTTGCTGCACGAATGGCAAGCCAATACCCACAGCATTAGCGCGGTGCACGACTGCTTCCCGGTGCTGCGCAGCGCCCGCGCCCAGGACCAAGCCTTCGACCTGATGGTGCTCGACATAGACCCCACCGAGCGCAAAATCCCCCCGGCACTGCTTAACAACCTGGCCGAGCAGCTGCAAAACGAATTCAACTGCACCCTGGTCGCCTGTTGCACCCCGGCGCACCAGCGGCTGCTGCGCAGCCACACTGAACACAGCAGTATTTTGTTTATCAACAAACCCATTGCCTACGAGGCCCTGCTGCAATCCCTGGGGCGGCAGCTGGATATACACGTTAAGGAAGTGCGCGACCAGGAGCAGGACGAAGCCCAGCGCCCCAGCGCGCGGGTGTTGCTGGTGGATGACAACCCCGCCAACCTGCAGCTGGCTTCGGAACTGCTGCGCGGGCTGAACACCCAGGTAACCGCCGTGAGCAGTGGTGCCGAGGCCATAAACGCCGCCAGCAGCGATGAATTCGATGTGATTTTTATGGATATCCAAATGCCCGGTATGGACGGCATAGAGGCCACCCGCCATATCCGCCAGCAGGAGGCCAACAAAAAGCGCACCCCCATCATCGCCCTGACTGCCCATACCATTACCGAGCAAAAAGCCGAACTGCTCATCGCCGGTATGGACGACTGCCTGAGCAAGCCGGTTAACGAGGCACAGCTGGCGCACATCATCAACCGCTGGGCCAGCCTGAGTGGCAAAAAGAGTGTTATCGCCCCCAACGAACCTGCCCCGCCCCTGCCGCCCAACAGCCTGCGCGCTACCCAGCCGGGGGAGCTGGGCTCGGTGGACATACAACTCTGCCTGAAACTGGCCAACAACAAACCGGCGCTGGCGCGGGACATGCTGCAGATGCTGGTCAACAGCCTGGCCCAGGAAAAAACCCAGTTGCAACAAGCCCTGGCGGCCGAGGCCTTCGACCAGTTGGGCGAGCAGATTCACCGGCTCTATGGCAGCTGCTGTTATTGCGGTGTGCCCAAGCTCAAGCACATTAGCGGCCTGCTCGACAAACTATTGCAGGCAGGCGAAACCGCCCAGGCCAAGGACGCCATGCAGGCACTGTTTCACGCACTGGATGAGGTGCTGACCTGGAAGCAGGATAAAAACCTGGATGAGCTGTTTGGCTTGGACGAGGAAAGCCTTAAGGTTTGAGCGGCGGCAAAAGGATTCATCGCCGCCACAATTGCTAGCCACCACTCAGCCCGCTAACTGCGGAATAAATCGCGGCTGCGCAGCGGGCGCCCACCCAGCAGGGGTTTTAACAGCAGGCGCGCCAACTGCTTGGCCACCCGGCGGGTTTCTGGCAACTCATAATCCCCCGCTGCTATGGCCAACAAATGCTCGCCCGCAATGAGCAGGCGCGGGTCAGTGTCGGGCGCCGCCGCGTAAAAACCCTGGTGTATATCGCACAGGTAAAACTGCCCCGGCGCTATCGCCCTGTGGCTGTGGCAATCGCCGGTAAAATCCAGGCCATAACCCAAGCCCTGCAGCAACATAAATTCAAATTCACGCAGCAGTGGCTCTATAGGCTCGGCGCGGTGCAAGGCATCCAAACTGAATTCATAGCGCGCGAACAATCCCGCCTGCAGATCCTGCTCGGGCAGCAATCGCACCAGCAGTTCGTTGAGATAAAACCCGGAGTAAAGGTAATTGCCCTGCAATTGCAGGTAGTGGTGGTCGGTTTCAAAACCGGTGATGAGTTTTAAGCTGGATTTACCCTGCCAGTTAACCAGCAGGCGATGAAAAGGATTGAGCAGCTGGCGCTTGTGCCCTTTGGTTTGGCGCACGCCGCGCGCCACAGCGGTAATGCGCCCGTAGTCGCGGCTGAACAAATCGACCAGCAGGCTGGTGTCGCGGTAGGGGCGCGTGTGAAGCACATAGGCAGGCTGCAAATCCACACGCATGGCTTGCCCCTGGCTTAAAAGTCGTTGTAACCCAGGCTGCGCAGGGCGCGCTCGTCGTCCGACCAGCCGGATTTAATTTTTACCCAGAGTTTGAGCATGATCTTCATCTCAAACAGCTTTTCCATATCCAGCCGCGCCTGGGTGCCTATCTGCTTAATGCGCTCACCCTTGTCGCCAATCAGGATGCGTTTCTGCCCTTCTTTTTCCACCAAAATGAGCGCCGAAATATTCAGCAAATTGCCCTCTTGCTTGAACTCTTCGATCTCCACCGCCATTTCATAGGGCAGTTCGTCACCCAGTTGGCGGGTAATTTTTTCCCGCACAATTTCCGCCGCCATAAAACGCGAACTGCGGTCGGTAATTTGATCCTCGGGGTACATGTGCACGCCCTCGGGCAAGCGCTGCACAATCAGCTCTTCCAGCCTTTCCAGGTTGGCATTGCGCAGCGCCGAAATGGGCACTATTTCGGCGACCTGGAGCT
>CAMLRI010000239.1 GCA_946482385.1 uncultured Cellvibrio sp. | reverse complement strand
ACTGGCAGGATAAAAAATAAACACCCGCCATAAGCATTGGGCTATGGCGGGTGTTTGGCAACAAGCTAGATGGGTTGGTTGATTTGCTGATTAAGCGTAGTGATCGACCAGGCGCAGGCTCTGGGGCGCGCTCTGCCCTATCACTTGCAAGTCTTCATCATCAGCCTGGGCACCGCGCTTGCCATTGCCTTCCCGCTCATTGGCATGCTGTTCGCGGGCATGGCGCTCAGATACATCGACATTCACCAGGTTTAACCCCTGCTCGGCAAACATTTCCCGCAGACGGGTGGCCTGCTGATCCAGGGCTTCGCGCACCTGGGGGTTGGGGCTAACAAAGCTGACGCTGGCCTGCTCCTGGTTGACGCTGACGCGCACTTGCAGGCTGCCCAGTTCTGGTGGATCCAGGCGGATATCGGCCGCCGAGAGGTTTTGCGCCGCCAACCAGAGCACCCGCTCACCCAAGGCCTGGTTCCACTGTGGATGGCCAAAGCCCTGGGCCAGGCTGGTTTGGGGGGTAAAGGCGCGCGCGCCAGGGGCCTGGGCCTCGGCTACACGGGCCAGGGCTTCCAAGGGCCCCAGGGCGGTAGCAGCAGGTTTGGCAGTGTCGGTGGCGAGTGGTTTATCCAGGGCGGCCAGGCTGTTTTCCAGCGCTTTGGTAAAGGCAGTTTTGGTATTGAGTAACCCGGCCTCCGGCAAATCCCCGGAGGTATCTGTGGCCGCTGCCGATTCAGCAGCAGCCTCATTTTCCAGGGTTGCCGCCGGGTCCAAGGTTAATTCCGCCAACAACTGGCCAGTATTGGCGCTGGCCGGTGCCCTAGGTGTGGCCGAGCTAGCCGCTGGGTTTTGACCGACCGCCAAGGCGCCGCCTATCGTCAGTGCCGGGTTGGCGGCACCTGGGTTGGCGGTACTGGCATCTGCTTCGGCCACGGCACCCGCCAAAGCAGCAATGGCCTGCTCAACACCTTCCAGCAGGCCGCTTGGAGATGCTTGCTCACCGGCCTTATCCACATCTGACTGGGCCCCGGCAAGAGGTGAAGTGGTAGCCATAGCCAAAGCCATGGCTGCAGCAATCGCCTCTTGGCCAGGATCAGTTTGGACAACACCGGGCTGGAGGCCATCCACCGGGGCTTGCTCATCCTGGGTATCACCCGCCAGGCCCTCTAGCAGCCCAGCTGCCAGGGATTCATCCACAGCCTCAACACTGGCAAGAGCGGTATTTGCCGGCACATCAACCTGCCCGGAAGGCACATCAGAAGCAGCCGAATCCTCGGCTGTGGCCGATTGGGCACTGGCATCTTGCGCCTGGGCTTTATCGTTGTTCGCCTGCACCCGGCAGGAGGAGTCGGCGTGTTTGAGCTGGCGCTCTTGGGGTTTATCAGCACGCGCATCATCCGCCCGGGATTTGGCTGTGCGGGCCGGGTCGGCTGCGGGGCGGTCAATGTGGGAGCGGTCGGTTCGGGAGTCGTCGGCTTTGGCAGCTTCCGCTTGGCGAGCGGCTTGCGGCCTGTTTTCCGGGCGTTTGGCTTCCGGCTTGCGGGCGGCAACTTCTGGCCGCGCTTGCTCCATGGCCACCTGGAACTGGGTGCCGGCTTCGGCGTGGGCGCGGCTGGCTGCGGCCTTGCCGGAGGCACCGCCAGTTGCGCTGGTTGCACCCAATAAGCTGTTCAAAAGGTTGCTGTTTTGCATCTGTTGCTCCTGCCACAAGCAACGGCAAGGCTTTGCCGCTGGCTTAGCTAAAAAGGGATTACAACAGGGTTATTGCAAGGCGGGTGCCAATTGGGGGCAAACGCCGGTGGGAGGGGTTAATCCTGCACCAGGTCGAGCAGCAGCCGTTCCACCTGAACATACTCCTGCTCTATGGCGCGCAGGTCCTGCTCCAGGTTATCGAAATTGCCGCTTTGCGCCTTTTTTTCCAGGGCGCAGCAAAGTGCAGATAGCGCCATAGCACCAATATTGCTGCTGCTGCCTTTAAAACTATGGGCGGAACGGCGGATCAGGTCAGCATTGGCGCTGTTGATGATGGCCTGCAACTTTTGCAGGCGCTCGTGGGAGTCGCTGATAAAGGTATCTATCAGCAGGGGAAAATCATCTTCCATCACATCTTTAAGGGTGTTGAGCGCGTCGTAATCCAGATGATTCATTGTTTTTTACCTATTGTTTAATCATCGCTTGCCCAGGAAAACTCCACTTCGGCGACATTGCCGTTACCCAGGTAGCGCATCGAGCTGCAGAGTTTTTCCAGGAGCGCTATACCCCTGCCACTGTAACTGAGGCTATTAAGCCCTTCGCGGTTACGGTTCTGGTGGTCGAAGCCCTGGCCGCTATCTTCCACCCGCACCCTGAGGGTACCACCTTCGCCGTGGGTGCAATGGCTAATCGTAAAACGTACATGGCCATCCTGAACGGCCTGGATGCGCTCTTCGCGCAACTGATAATACTCGCCAAACCCCTGGGCGCTGGATTTAAGCTCGGATTTTAAGCCTAACACCCCATGCTCCAGGGCATTGGCGTAAAGCTCGGACAAGATAGTGTAAATAGTACTGCTAAAACTGCGCAGGCTGGGTACTTCCATCAGCACATTCAGCAGCAGTGGCAAAGGATCAAACACTTTGAAACTGGTGGGTTTGACCTCGAACTGCATAGACCACTCCACCGGTGCGCTGGTGAACTTGTTGCTGGCGGCGACAAAGGCCTCGTCCACCCCGGAGGGATCGGTCATGCGGATTTCCAGCAGCGACAAGTCGTCATCTTTTTCGTGACTGCCGACAAACTGCTGCACCGACTCAATGATCTCACCAAACAGCTGTGACGGGGTGCGGTTTTGCGTAAAAACTTGCTTGAGGCGCTCCTCGCCAAACATATCGCCCTGGCTGTTGCGCGCCTCGTGGATACCATCCGACCAGAGAAACAGGCGGTCGTCCTCCTCCAAATCGAAATAAATACAATCGTCTTTAAACACCCGGTTAGACAGTACCCCCAGGGGCAAATGGGTGGATTTGATCGGGCTGATACGGCCATCGCGCTGGTGGTAGATAAAACCGTCGGGCAGGCCACCGTTCCAGATTTTGACGTGCTTTTTGCGGAAGTTAATGTCGAGCATAGTGGCGCAACAAAAAATGCCCACCGGCAAAATGGTTTTTAGCTTGCCGTTGATTTCGCGCAGTATGTCGTTAAGGCCAAACCCCTTGGGCACCATGCCGTAAAAGGTGGAGGCCAGGGGCATGGCACCCATGGCGGCGGGCAGGCCGTGGCCGGTAAAGTCGCCCAACAGCACCATCATATTGCCGTTGGGGCGCATGGCTGCCACCAATACATCGCCGTTAAATACCGCCAGGGAGGAGAGAAAATAGCGCACATTTTTTGCGCCCAGGCAGCCGCTGTGGGCAACCTTGTCGAATACGTGTTTGGCAACGGTTTGCTCTTGCAGCAGGCGATTGTTGTAACTGACGATTTGATCGCGCTGAACCAGCATGGTGCTGTGCAATTCGCGCATGCGGTTAAAGGCTTTGATTTTGGCCTGCAGGATTACCCGGTTGTAGGGCTTGGAAAGGAAATCGTCGCCGCCGGCATCCAGGCAGTGCACCAGGGATTCGGTGTCGGACAACGAGGTGAGGAAGATAATTGGCACCAGCTCATCGCCCGCCAATTGCTTGATGGTGCGGGCAGCGCCAAAGCCATCCAGTTCGGGCATAAGCGCATCCAGCAAGACTATATCCGGGCGCTCAGCCTCGTAAACGCTGATGGCCTCCAGGCCGTTGCGCGCCAGTACCACGGAATGCCCTTCTTTGCGCAGGATGCTTTCGAGGATCAAGCGGTCGGTATCCGTATCGTCGGCGACCAGGATTTTTAAACGGCGCGGTTGTTCCATCTCGGTGTATCCAACCTCGGTATGCCCAAGGGCGCTGTGGCCAACGGCGGTGGACTCTAGCTCGGGCGCAACTTGCCCCCATATCCCTGGCTGCTGCATTTATCCCCCCTTGGTCATGCGGCGCCAGCCCCGCTGGGGGCTGGTGAGTTACTCAATATCAAACAGCTGTTCAAAATTGGAAATCAGTAAAATTTTCTTCACATCCGGCGAACAGTTCACCACCTGGATGCTGGATTGCTCGCCACCGGCGAAATCCCGCAGCAGCAGCAACATGCCCAGGGCCGAGCTATCCAGGTAAGTGGTGCCCTGCAAATCGACCCGGTACTGGGCGGGGGTTTTGGGCAACTTTTCGTAGGCGTTGCGAAAATCCTGGTGCGAGCTGAAATCAAAGCGCCCCTGTATATAAATAGTGACTTGATCGCCATCAGGAGAAATTGTTGACGTTATCGCCATGTCGTACCTCATAAACCCCGGGAATTATTGAACTTTTTACCTACCTACTGCCCTGCCCCAGCACAGTTCCCCTAAGGATAGCCTAGAAATATGACCAGGGCGCAGATGTCACTCGAAATCGTTTACGCAACGAAACAAATGGGGGCGCAGTTTACTGTTGTGGCGGCAGTCGTGAAAACTGTTGGGTGGTTAATTCATCCAGTTCTTTTTGCAGGCGTTTATCCAAGAGCGCAGCGTCTT
>CAMLRI010000238.1 GCA_946482385.1 uncultured Cellvibrio sp. | reverse complement strand
CACCCTGTTCACCCAGGCCAACCAGTACCGGGTGGTGCTGGAGGTAGATCCGGACTACGCCCAGGGGCTGCAAGCCCTGCACAACACCTATGTCAGCAGCGCCAATGGCCAGCCGGTGCTGCTGGCCAACCTGGCGCGCATCAGCCAGCGGCCGGCGCCGCTGCTGATCAACCACCAAAGCCAGTTCCCCGCTACCACCATCTCCTTCAACCTGGCGGAGGGCGCCTCCCTGGGCGAGGCCATAGCGGCCATCGAGGCAGTCCAGGCCGATATGCAATTGCCCGCCGCCGTGGAGCTGCGCTTCCAGGGCGCCGCCGAAGCCTTCCGCGCCTCCCTCAGCAACACCCTGTGGCTGGTGCTGGCGGCGGTGGTCACCATGTACATAGTGCTGGGCGTGCTTTACGAGAGCTTTATCCACCCGGTCACCATCCTCTCCACCCTGCCCTCGGCGACGGTGGGCGCCCTGCTGGCGCTGCTGCTGGTCGGCCAGCCACTGGATTTGATTGCGGTGATCGGGGTGGTACTGCTGATTGGCTTGGTGAAGAAGAACGGCATCATGATGGTGGACTTCGCCCTGGACGCCCAGCGCAACCTGGGGCTCAGCCCCCGCGAGGCCATCCACCGCGCCGCGCTTATGCGCTTCCGCCCGATTTTGATGACCACCCTCGCCGCCCTGTTTGGCGCCATCCCCCTGATGCTGGCCAGCGGCTCCGGCGCCGAGCTGCGCCAACCCCTGGGGCTGGTAATGGTGGGGGGCTTGTTGGTCAGCCAGGTGCTGACCCTGTTTACCACCCCGGTGGTGTATTTGTTTTTTGATCGCTGGGTCAATAAGCCCACCTTATGAATATCGCAGAACCCTTTATCAAGCGGCCGGTGGCCTCCAGCCTGCTGGCGCTGGCGATAGTGCTGGCGGGGCTGTTGGCCTGGCGCCTGCTGCCGGTGGCGCCCCTGCCCCAGGTGGATTTTCCCGCTATCCAAATCCAGGCGGCGCTGCCCGGCGCCAGCCCGGAAAGCATGGCCGCCACTGTGGCCACCCCCCTGGAGCGCGCCCTGGGCAGCATCCCCGGGGTGACCGCCATCAATTCCAACTCCACCCAGGGCAGCACTTTTATTTGGGTGGAATTCACCCTCGACCGCGACCTGGATTCCGCCGCCCGGGATGTGCAGGCCGCCATTAACAGCGCCCGCAGCCAGCTGCCGGCGGGCATGCCGGGCAACCCCAGCTACCGCAAGATCAGCCCCTCCCAGGCGCCGATCATGGCCCTGGCGCTCAGCTCCCCCAACCTTTCCCCCAGCGCCCTTTACGATGCCGCCTCCAGCATACTGGCGCAAAAACTGGCGCAGGTTCAGGGCGTGGGCCAGGTGGGTATAGACGGCGCCTCCCTGCCGGCGGTGCGTATCCAGCTCAACCCCAATGCCCTGGCCAGCTATGGCATAGCCCTGGATGAGGTGCGCAGCGCCATCAGCAGCGCCAATGTGCAGCGCCCCCTGGGGCTGCTGGAGCAAGACGACACCCGCTGGCAGGTGTACACCAGCGAAACCCTGCGCACCGCTGCCGATTACGCCTCCCTGGTGATCCGCACCACAGGCACAGGGGTGGTGCGGCTGCAGGATGTGGCCAGCCTCAGCGACTCGGTGGAAAACCGCTATACCGATGGTTTCCACAACCGCAGCTCGGCGGTCACCCTCACCGTTAGCCGCCAGGCCGGCGCCAATATTGTCGCCACCATAGACGCCATCAACGCCCAGCTGCCCAACCTGCGCGCCCTGATGCCCGCCGACACCCAGTTAAAAGTGGTGATGGACCGCTCCCCCGGCATCCGCGCCACCCTCAAGGAGGCGCAGATCACCCTGGTGCTGGCAGTGCTGCTGGTGGTGGGCGTGGTTTGGGTATTTTTGCGCAGCGCCCGCTCGGCGCTGATCCCCAGCCTGGCGATTCCGGTGGCGATTATCGGCGCCTTTGCGGTCATGTACCTGTGCGGTTTTTCGCTCAACAACCTGTCGCTCATGGCGCTGATTGTCGCCGCCGGCCTGGTGGTGGACGACGCCATAGTGGTGCTGGAAAACATCAAGCGCCATATCGAACAGGGGGTGCCGCCCTTCCCGGCCGCCATCCGCGGCGCGCGGGAAGTGGGCTTTACCCTGCTGGCCATGAACCTCACCCTGGTGGTGATCTTTGTCTCCATACTGCTAATGGGCGGGGTGGTGGAAAAGCTGTTCCGCGAGTTTTCCATCACCCTGGCCGCCGCCATGCTCATCTCCCTGGTGGTATCCCTCAGCCTCACCCCGGCACTCTGCGGCCAGCTGCTGCGGGCGGCGCCGCAACAGGCGGAACAGCCGGGTATCTTCGACGATATCAAACGCGGCTACAGCCTTAGCCTGGATTGGGCGCTGCGCCACGGCCGCCTGGTGCTGTTGATACTGGCGGGCACCATTGGCCTGAATATCTACCTCTATGTCGCCATCCCCAAAATCATGCTGCCGGAGCAGGACACCGGCCAGATGACCGCCTGGATTCGCGGCGACGACGGTTTTTCCTTCCAGATAATGCAGCCCAAAATCCAGGCATTGCGCCAATACCTGCTGCAAGACCCGGCGGTAGAAGATGTGTTTGGCGCCAGCGGCGGCGGCAACGGCGTCAGCAACGCCTGGATGCGCATCAGCCTTAAACCCATGGCCGAGCGCGGCGTTTCTGTGCACCAGGTGGTCGACCGGCTGAGGCGCGATATGCCGGTAATTGCCGGCGCCCGCATGATGATCGGCGCCGACCAGGACATACGCCTCAACTCGCCCTTTAGCCGCAGCGAGCAGGAAGTCATGCTGCTGTCGGACGACATACGCCAGCTGTTCCACTGGGCGGGCAAGCTCACCAGCGCCATGGAAAACCTGCCGCAAATCACCGAAGTGGACGGGGTAAAAGAGGAGGGCACCCAACAGGTGGTACTGCATATCGACCGGGTGGCTGCCCAGCGCCTGGGGGTAGATATGGACACCATCGCCAGCCTGCTCAACAACTCCTTCTCCCAGCGCCAGGTATCCACCATGTACGAGGAGATGAACCAGTACCGGGTGGTAATGGAGTTGGAACCCGGCTACACCGCCCGCCCCCAGGTGCTCGACCAGCTGCAGGTGATCACCCGCGACGGCAGCCGCGTGCCCCTGGCCAGCGTCTCCCACTTTGATTTCGGCCTGGCCGAAGACCGGGTGCGCCACACCAACCAGTTTGTCTCGGAAAGCATCGGCTACAGCGTCGCCGAGGGCTACACCCAGGAGCAGGCCCGCGCCGCCATCGAAAACGCCGCCGCCGAAATCATGATGCCCACCCAGGTCTACCTGGCGCCCGCCGGCAGCAGCCGCCCCGGCTGGGGCCCCAGCACCCCCGGCATGGCGCAAAGCCCGGCACTGCTGATCGCCTGTGTACTGCTGGCGGTTTATTTAATCCTGGGGATTTTGTACGAAAGCACCATTCACCCGCTCACCATCCTCTCTACCCTGCCCTCGGCGGGCATAGGCGCGCTCCTGGCGCTGCAACTCAGCGACACCCCTTTCAGCCTTATCGCCCTGCTGGGGCTGTTTTTGCTGATTGGTATAGTGATGAAAAACGCCATATTGATGATCGACTTCGCCCTGGAACTGGAGCGGCACCAGGGCCTCAACTCCCGCGATTCCATCTACCAGGCCGCGCTGATGCGCCTGCGCCCCATCCTTATGACCAACCTCGCCGGCCTGCTCGGCGCTCTGCCCCTCACCCTCGGCTTCAACGAAGGCTCGGAGCTGCGCAGCCCCCTGGGTATCACCATCATCGGCGGCCTGGCCGTCAGCCAACTGCTCACCCTCTTCACCACCCCGGTGGTCTACCTCTACATGGAAAAACTGCGCAACTGGCGCTGGAGGTAACTCAGTTACCGCCCGCAATCTCCTGCACCCGCAGCAAGCCCTGGGCGGCTTCCGATTGCGGTTGGGCGTAGCGCAGGCCCTGTTGCACAAACATTTTGGCTTTGTGGGGCTGGTCGAGCTGCAAATAGCTTTGCGCCAATAGCAGGTAGATATCCGCCGCGCGGCGGTCGATGCGCAGGGCGCGCTCGGCGGTGGCTATGGCGCCCTGGTAGTTGCGCGCCTGGTACTGCGCGCGCGCCTGGCCGAGCAGGCTGGTCACCGCTGGGTTGGGGGCAGCGGCAGCGGGTGCCGGCTCGGGAATGGGCGCTACCACTGCGGGCGCTGGTGCCGGGGTTGTGGCACTGGGTGCCGGGCGCGGCGCGGGGCGGTAGCCGGGGGCTGGCTGGTGGACGGCACTGGCACAGCCAGTAAACAAAACCACTGCCGCGCACAGCGGCAGCAAACGCAAATTAAACATGGGTTAGTCCTGATGACGAATGGAAGCCGGCAGAGGTACCGGCCAAACCTGTCTTAATGATTCAAGGGCACGGGGCGCATCGCCCGGTTAAGTGCCAGCCTTTTCTGCCGCGCGCACCAGGCGCGCAATTTCCTTCCATAACTCCAGGTAGGCAAGCGCGGCGCGGCTGCGCTGATTGTAGCTGGTTAGGGGCGCGCGGCGCAGGCCCA
>CAMLRI010000237.1 GCA_946482385.1 uncultured Cellvibrio sp. | reverse complement strand
TAAAAGGCTCCTGCGCCAGGGGCTTAAGGGTTCCCTGAAACTTGGCACAGGGCGGCGCACCGGTGCTTAAATACAGGTCGGAGCCATCTTTTTTGGCGAGGATATTCAGATACTGGTCTATAGGCGTGGCCATGGGCTTATCTCCAACAAACAATAGATCCAGAGTATAGGCCAGGGTTGCCTGCTAGCCGGTTTAATCGGCGATTATCCCTGCGGGCAGGCCGCCACAAATACAATCTCCACCAACATCGCCGGGTCGAGCAGTTCCACCAGGACACAGGCGCGCGAGGGTGCGCAGCCCTGGGGTAGCCAGGCCTCCCAAAGGCGGTTTAATTCCAGCGCATTGGCGCGCTCCGTTAAGTAAATAGTGGCGGACAACAGCTGCGATTTATCGCTGCCTATAGCCACCAGGGTTTTCTCCGCCTGGTGCAACAATTGCTCCAGCTGCGGCACAAAAGGTTGGCTGGTATCGGTGGGAACCTCAACAAAATGGGCAATACCACGGTAAATTGTGGCATCAGACCAACGCGGGCAAGGGTTCAGGCGCTCTATGTGCATAGGGATGTGTTGCTCCAGGGAAAATATCGAGTTGGGACAGCTGCTGCTAGGCAAGGAAAAATCCGCGCCTATAATAACGGCCTTTTCGCCATCGCATTGGAAAAACCTATGGCCCTCACCTCCATCATTGTCCATCGCATTTATCGCCATAACCCCGAGCAAAGTGTTGTCACCCAGGCACGCGCCGAAGCCTTGCCCCTCAGCGGCAAACTGGAAGAGCTGGCCTATGAATTGAAAACCCAATTTATCCGCAAGGGCGGTAAGAGCTACGGGCGCTTTGCCAGCGAATTGGGCGATTACCCCTTCCCTGCCTGGCTGCAGGATTACCGCCAGGATCGCCTGGGGTTTGCCAGTTTTAGCCAAAAGGCCCTGCAACAATTCCAACAGCTACTGGAAGCCACTCCCTCGCTGTTTGATGTGATGGTGTTTGTGGTGGAGGAACAAATAGAGGCTGGCCAATATCTTTATGTGTTTGTGGTGGAGCATGAGGCCGGCCTTTATCTGGATGCCGAATTGCAATTAACCGATTCGCTGTATCTGGATACAGCCAACATCAACCTCGCCGCCAAAATTAATTGTGCCGATTGGGATGGCGGGGAATCAGCCACCTATCTCACCCTGATGCGCAGCCGCAGCGACAAAGACTTTGCCGATGCCTTTAGCACCTGGGTAGGCTTTACCGATAAATACGATGTGAAAGCGGAGACACGGGAATTTTTGGCAGTGGTTGAAGAGTTCACCCAGCAGTTGGAAGAGCCGGTGGCAAGATTGACCCGCACCAAAGTGGCCGACTATTGCCTGGAGCAAAATAAAGCCGGCAAACCTGTGGCTATCGCCGAGCTGTCGCACACCCTGGCCAATGAAACCAAGGGCTATGAAGCCACACAATTTGAAGGTTTTATTGCCCGCCAAAAACCCGAACTTAAGGCCGAGTTTATTCCCCACGCTGGCCAAGTGCGCAGCTATGTGCGCATCAGCGGCCGCAATGACTCACTCAGTATGAGTTTCGCCTCTGAATGCCTGGGGCGCGATATTGAATACGATGCAGAACGCGACTTGCTGATGATTAAAAGCATCCCTTCATCACTTAAAAAACAGTTGGTTGCCCACCTGAAAAAAAGCCGTGACCAAGACAACAACTAGCAGGCCGCCGAAAAACGTTTTCGAGGCAGCCTGCCAGCCGTGCAGCAAACTTTAGCGCAACAAATCTGTATCCAGGGTTTTTGCCGGCTTACCCAGCAGGGATTGGCTGGCCTGCTGCAAATCTTGCAAAGATACTTTGCGTTTTTTCATCAGTATGCGCACTACGGAATCCAGCGAGTGTTTTCCCTTGGTTTGTGTGCGCAACTCTTTGTCCAACTCATCAAACAACACTACCGCTCGCGCCGTCACCTGGCCGGTAGAGGGGCCGGCGCGCAAATGTTTTACTTCGGCACCCCATTCGGCCAAGCCCTTTAAAATACGGGTGCGGCGCGCCTTGGTCATGCCCTTGGCGCGGTACAAAAGTTCGAAGGAATAAAACTCGGCGATACCTTCGGCGATCCAGTCGTCATTGGTTTTATCTGTTGTAACAGCGCTGATGCGTGTCACCATATGAGTGAGTTCATGCACAATGGGGCTGGTGCCGTTCTCGCTAACCATGGGGCGGTCGGCATGCAGAAACAGTGAATTGGGCGCTGACAGCCCTCCGCGCCACATAGGATCATCGGCCCCCACAACCAATAACTTGGGCGGCGCTTTGGCAAAAGCATCGTGCATTTCCCGCCAGGCAAAACTCAAGAAAGTTAATACATCCATGCGCCGCAAGTTTTCGCCCACCGGGCCGCTGACCACAATTTGAGTGCCTTTGATTTTTGCCTGGCGGGTGCCCAATTTACCGGCAATCATCCAACCGGTGGGGCGATCAAACAGGCGATCGGGATTATCAATAATAAATTTATGTTTAGCCTCTTTGGGCCAGCCAGTTTCAACACTGGACCATCCCTTAGGCAACACAAATTGCAAACGGGAAATCGAGTAGGCATTGGGCGTTTCTGTGGTGCGCATGGCCGGAATAATATTGTCGCCACGGAAAATTGCCCAATCCTTGTTGATCACCGCTTCGTACTTGCCCTCGCCTTTGGTGCGATTGATTTTGACGTATAGGCTTAGCCACGCGCCCTCGGTCGGCAAATCCCACACGACTTCCCGATCACTCACGCTCAACTTGCCATTCGCGCGGATATTGGAATAAAAGGCTTTGTCATTTTTAAATACCATCTGCTGTAACAGGCCGCGGCTTTCCACCTTGATATCTACTTTGGCGCGCTTTTTAGCCGGCTCCAGTGTCACCACAAAATCCGTGGTATAGGCCAGAGGATCCATGGCCATTAGCGGCATGGCCAGGGCGCACAGCCATAACAAACATGGAAACCACAGGATTTTACGCAGGAAAAATATCATTGCCCGACTCCAGAAGATGAGTAAAACCAGGGAACACCTTTGGCGGCGCCACCCAATAACAGGGGCATTATAGGTTGCCCTTAGCCCCAAACACCAAAACCTTTGTAGTCAATTTCCTACAAAAAATAGCGAAATTTGCCACTGTGCAGCTGCCGCCTAAATCGACAAAATGGCCACAACAAGGAGGTAACTGTGATGTAAATAGGCCAGGAATGGCCAATGGATGCGCAGCAGGATGCCAGTAAAGGAATCGCTCTTTCAGTTAACGGATAACTGTTCAGGGGCGAGATGGGATCGAAGGATTGACTGCTCTTCAGGATGAAAAGCACCCCATCAAGTAAGTCAAAGGGAATTGGCAGTGTTGTAAAGCATGGACACTTAACAACGCACCTAGAGGACGGGATTTTAGGCTGGAAGCCAAGGCAGTTTCAGGGAGATTAGCCAACCCATCTCAGGATTGAACGATGGGGGCTTGCGTAAGCATGGCCCCATTTTTCTTCCACTTCTATTTTTTACCCACCACCTGCAGCAAATTATCTGCAACGAATAATTCAAGCACCAAGTATTAGCGCTTACAAAAAAAAGTGTACGGCGGGACAGGTGACTAGAAGTTATCTTGTATAAAACGCTTTGCCAATGGCGCTGTCTCGGTGCCACTCATTGCAACCTTATCTAACAAAGCCTTCGCCTGCTGGCGATCACCCATAAAAAACAGCACACGCCCCAAATCGAATTGGGTGCCTACTACTTTGGGCGAATCAGGGAAACCATCCAACAAACCGGTAAACCATTTTTTAGCCTGGGGATAATCCTGCTTTTGCATGGCGATTTTCCCCAACCAGTAATAGGTGTTGCTGGCATAGCTGCCACTGGGGAACAAACTCAAATACTGTTGGAATTTTTCAGCGGAGGCGTCGTACTGACGCTGATTGAGCAAATCGTAGGCTGCACCATACAGTTCAGCCTCATCTACCTCTTCCGTTACTGGCGCAGAAGGCAATACAGGTGCCGGCGCTAGCGGCTCTGGAGCCACTGCAGGCATAGATGCGGCCGGAAGCGAGGATGCAGACCTGGCAGCAGATAAGCGCCTGTCTATATCCATGTAATTATCGAGCTGCAATTGCTTTAATTGCTTGAGTTCGTAGGCCTGCTCTTCGATCAAACCGCGAAGCGTCGCGATCTCTTCTTGCATGGCACGAATTTGGGTATAAACGTCTGAGGAGACAGGAGTATTAGCGGAGGAGGGAACAGCCCCAGGGCTAATGCCCTGGGGTGCTGAGTCTACAACCCTTACCTGTGCTTGGGAGACTGGAGCTGCTGCAACAACAAGCGCAACAATCAAGTTTCTTAGCATCATAAAGGGCAAGGCTCTTAGTACTTGATTTCTACGCGACGGTTTTGAGCCCAAGAAGCTTCATCACTACCGGTAGCAGCTGGTTGCTCTTCACCGAAGCTAACAACTTCCAGAGAAGAACCGTTTACGCCTTGGGTAACCAGGAAGTCGCGAACTGCGTTAGCACGCTTCTCACCCAGAGCCATGTTGTACTCGCGTGAACCGCGCTCGTCAGCGTGACCTTCCAAACGCACA
>CAMLRI010000236.1 GCA_946482385.1 uncultured Cellvibrio sp. | reverse complement strand
CAAGCTGTATTTAAGCAAAGCTCCAGCTGCAAACAAGTAGAGCACAATTGCCGGAAAAACCGCGAATGCCAACAACTGCGCTACCAGTATCAGCAGCGACATACCAATAACCAGGCTCATAGACGATGCATTCAGCGGATAAAAAAATGCTTCGCGTAAACGCCGCCAAAAAGGCTCAACAGTATGCGCAGCGCCCAGACTTTCCAGCAGGGAACCACAGACAAAACAACGGTTCTTGCCACGATGCTTTGGGTCATCATCAACACAGTGATCACATTGGCAAACCATGCACTGTGCACAAAACCAGGCAGCCCCAGCCAAAGGATGATATTTACAGTAATTCATACTACACGCCCCCCTCAATATGCAGAGGGCGATGCAATAATTGTTGCGCTAAAGCCTGGTAGTGATTGTACTTAGAAGTGTCTCGCACACGCAAAAAAGCAGCCGCCAGCTTTCCCGCATAAACAGCCATAGCTGGGTTAACACAAGCACGGGACTGCAACAACTTAAATATTTGCTCTGACACCTGAGGGTTCTCCAGGGCGGAAAACTCCTGCCCAAGAATCAACGCCTGCTGCTCACTGAGCCGCTCATGGACTTCCGGCGCATCGCGCCATACTTTACTTAAGCGAATTAACTGGCCATCGTTCACGGGCTGCAATTTCAAAAGTTGAATAGCGGCATTAATAAACGGCTCGCCGCGAGCAATTTTTAATAAGTTAAAACGCAATAATGCCAACTCAAAATCCAAACCTCGCTCAGCAATCAACTGCTCAGTCAAGCGTAACGCTGACTCAAAATAAAATTTTTCAATTGCCTCATAAATCAGTGCCAACTCCTGCTGATAAGGTTCCAATGAAGAATCATTATCAATATAAGTGGTATTTAACATCGAGCGGTTAAGCAGCCAAGCAACTGCAATCAATAAGGCACCAGCTACAAAACCACCGGCATGCGCCATAAATGCAATGCCGGAATCAGGATCTTGATAATAATTGTGTAACTCCATGGCGATATAAAAAACCAACACCAATAAAGCCGGTGCGCGGAAATATCCTACCAAAAATAAAAACCAATAAAAAAATTCAATCCTTTTAAAGCGAAAAATGGCCAAATACATAGCCATCACTCCGGAAATAGCAGCCGACGCACCAACCAGGGGTACATTGCTATACCAATCCAACGCCACTTGTGCCATTCCACCGGCACAACCAGACAACAAATAAAATAATAAAAAACGCCAGTGCCCGATAGCAGCTTCAACCGCAAATCCGCACACAATCAAAAAAAACATATTGCCCAACAAATGCATTAAATCGCCGTGCAAAAATTGATAGCTAATCAGCGCTGCCAGCCTAAAATCTGCAGCGATAAGGCCATGGGAAAGGTAACTGACCGAATGCACCATCCGTTGAATACGTGGGCGTTGCTCCGACCAATGTATATAAAAATCCTGGTAAAAAAACTTGCCGGACTCCTGCTGCAAATAATGATAAAAATCCTGGCGCTGCAACATATCAACCTGAATAGGTTGGTAATTTTTTGCCAGATAAAGATCTCGATACTCCTGCAACAAATCCAATTCACCGGTATGCTGCAAATAATTCACAAAAATCGGCCATTCACGCTCAAAAAAATCCATCTGCTGATAAAGCGCATTAACTTCTAGCCACTTATCATTATCGCGAGCTTGGTAGAGAAAAAAGCAAAGTAGATTCAGCGCCACAAGTGCAAACAGCACCAAAGGGGGATAACGCCAGGTAAATTGCTTTTCGGTGGGAACAATAATCATGCTACTCGGTACTCCCTGGAGCCACGGCTTGAGGTTTATGAGCCAGAGACAAGGGCTGCTGCCTGCGGGCTTCGACCGGGGCATATTAGCAATATCCTGCCATATGCGCACATTGCAATGGCAGAAGTACAACGATGATTATTACAAAAACTTAAGGAGCTTCTGAAAACTCATCAGGAAGCTGCGGTTCGTAAAGATCGCCCAGCAGATTGTGGATAACCAATTTAGGATCCTTGGTTTTTTGCCGCTTTGCTTCCACCCATGGCACCACATAAAGAATATTGGGGGAGTCACTATCATCGGGCAACTGAGACTCCTGCACCTCCCCCCAGCCATGCGAGCTCAATAGCAGCGTTATTGCCAACACGTATTTCAACTTCATTGCATTTCCTTTCTGGCGTGATTGCGCTTGAGCTCATCAACCCAAGCCTGGATATCCTCATCGGTGTTAGGGATGCTATCCAAATAAGCCTGATATTGCGCTATAGCTCCCTCCAAATCCTGATAATAAATATCAAATAACAAAGCAAGATGATAATGACAACTGGCGCAATCCGGTTTTAATTGCACCGCTTTTTGATAGGCTGCCTCTGCCGCTTTGTAATGTCCAAGCTCAACTTGAATCAATCCTGCAATTTCATACAACTCAGCCACATCGTTTGCCAACGCCAAAGCTCGATTGATAGCCACATCTGCATCGGTATAGCGTTGCAAGCCATATAACACCACAGCCAAGTTGGCCCAAGCATCAACATATCCGGGGCTAGCTATAGTGATCTCATTCAATAACGGTAGAGCCTTGGTGTAAGCCTTGCCCTGCAAGTGTTTTTGGGCTAACCGATAATTTGCCTCCTGGCCAACAGCCAATCCTTGTACCTGCACAATTACCGGAGCAACCTGTTCAGGCTTATGCTCTACACTCGAGCAAGCCTGCAACAACAAAACACTCACCCACAACACCCACCCAAATTGCAAAGAGATTCGCACGTTAATTTTCCTCCTGCTGCGGCTTATAAACTGCCAACTTAGGCAAGCGCGCATAACGAGAGGGAAATAGTTGGCGCAAAGCTGTCATGCTTTGTTGTATCCAGGGGCTTTCCTCCCCTTGAGCTGTGCGTGCCATATTAATTTCATAAAACTCGATGGCTTTTTCTTCAAATGGAAAAGCCTGATCCTCCAAAAGCATGTTGTACTGTTCTAATTCATCTGTAGAAAGGTTCCGCGGCCTCTCAGAATCAAGCAAGGCAACAGAAAAATCCTGATAAATATTCGCAATAGAAAAGGTTGATTTTAATGTTACATCAGACACCTGATAAGCTGCTGCCTGACCGTAAAATCCAATAGCGGATTGCATGTATTTTTTCTTCAAGCGCAGGTTGTCCGCCAACGGCTCCACCAAAGCAATACGACGAAACGCCGCATGCTCTTGCTCTGCCAAAAACAATGCTGCCTGTGCTGCCAAGGTTTGCGTACGGCTATTTTTTTGCGAACCTGGCGCTTTCCGATCTGCCGTCAATATCTTAAACCGCCAGCTATTAGCCATCTTTACGTTGCGCTTATGCTCATAAAGACCGACTAACTTATGCATTGCCTCTATGCTTTGAGGATAAGGATTAGGGTAAGTTTCCGCATAATTACTGTAAGCACGAATTGCATCTTCATGTTTATTTTGAGCGACATAAAGCTCAGCTGCCTGCCATAACGCAGCCATTTTTACACTTTTATCTGAATCTTGTTTGGCAATAGACTCAAACACAACAGCTGCGCGATCCCCCTTACCCAACTTCAAGTACACCATAGAAAGCTGGCGCGTGGCGTCTTTGTGCAATGGATGCGTGGGAAAAGAGCGCTGAAACAACTCGATGGCAGCCCCTGCCTCTGGCCAATATTCTTCTTTAACCGCCAGAGTAATTGCATCGTACAAACCGTCTGGAGTTATAGATACATCTGGAAACGCCTGCGCCATGCGCACAAAATCCTTAATAGCCGCCCTGCTGTCACCTTGCGCCTGTAAAGCCTTAGCCTGATTGTAAATAGACAGAGCCAATGCATCACGGTAATTACGGCGCTTGCCATCAGCAGGTAAATTCACCAAAGGCATCAATAAAACCTCTGCTTCTGCAGGTTGCCCTTGTTTGATATAAGCCAAAGCCCGAAGATAATTAACCTGATTAAAAAAACCTTCGGGCACAGTATTTGGCAAGCCTTCGCTTAACTGCTGAAGCGCATCGTAACGTTGATATTGATAAGCAAGTTCCAAGGCTCGAATTACCGCATCCTGATAACGCTTCTCTGCCGCATACATCCTTATACCACGCTGTGCATAGGTTAATAATTTATCTAACCAAGGATCAGGTTTACCCTCCTGTATTATCAACTTATTAGCAAGATCGATAGTTGCATAAGCCGCCTCTTTATCCAGCACTATTTCATCATCATAAGCAGCCTGCTCAAATAAACCTATGGCTTGAGCATAAGCATGCCGCAAAGCAAGCAACTCACCATAAGCCACATAAACATTATCTTTGCGCGCATAATTTTTAAAATGCTCAAGATAGCGTTGATACCATAGCTGTGCACTAGCCAATGCTGTGTTAGATTTGTATTGTCGATAACGGCTTTGCTCTGTATCCGCCAACACCAATATATGGTTGCGCAACCCATCCAATAGGATACTATTTTTTTTCAATTTTGATTGTTCACGCCAAAATGGGCTTTGCGGCCCATAGCCAAGGTAAAAATCCTCCATAGCCAATGCATACTTTTCTGTAGCGCCCGATAAGCGCAAGATATCCAACTGCA
>CAMLRI010000235.1 GCA_946482385.1 uncultured Cellvibrio sp. | reverse complement strand
GGGGGAGAAAAGGCGCGTGCAAGGCACGCGCCTGTATAGCTAGTCCTCTATCACTTCGTAGCGATCAATAATGTCGCGCACCAAACCGCTGCGCACTATATCGTCGCGTTCAAACTCATGCACATACACATTGGGCAGGCCGGCGAGGCGCTCCACAGCATCAGCCAAACCATTGGGGCCGCGAATATCACTTTGCTTGATATCGCCATTAATCACCACTTTGCAATCCTCGCCTATGCGCGTCAAAAACATTTTCATCTGCGCCGGGCTGGTGTTTTGCGCCTCATCGAGAATCACAAAGGTTTTGCTGTTAAAGGTTTTACCGCGCATAAACGCCAAGGGCGCCGCCACTATGCGGCCGTGGCGCAGGCAGTAATCTACAGTGCCAGCACCCAGGCGCTCATTGAGGATATCGCGGAAGGCGTCGATATAAACCGCAAACTTTTCGTCGAGATCGCCCGGCAAAAAGCCAAGGTTTTCACCCGACTCCACCGCTGGCCGAGTGAGGATAATCCGCTCAATGCGCCCCGACTCCAGCGCCTCTGCTGCCAAGGCGCCGGCACAATAGCTTTTACCAGTACCGGCAGGGCCAATACCAAAAGTAAGCATGTGATTTTTAATGGCGTCTATGTAGATTTGCTGGGATTTGTTTTTAGCGCGGAGCGGCTGGGGGGAGCGAGGGGGAGAGTAAGCGGTTTCGACTTGCTGCGAGCGGGATTTTATTTCAACGATGTTGTCATCTATTCGGTGGTTCTTTCGGGAGGATCGTTGTCGCGAAGAGCCGTAGCTATCTTCATTGTAGGCATGATGATTTATGTTGCGTCTAGTATGCGATTTCTTCGCCATATATGGTAATCCCCTGCAGGTTGACATAAACAAGAGCGGTGCCGCTCACTGTTGCTATAGACCTTTACTAACAAGGTTTGCCTTACATGAATCCTTACATCACTTTGACTCAGCTGTGCGCAATTGGTTTCCTCCACACCCGCCAGCATTTTCCAACCAGGCCCAAAAACCTGTTTAACCAAAACAAAAATGATAAAAACTTACTAACCGAGCATTTTTTGGCGCGACGACAAGAGCGTTATCGCTGCGGCAAAAATGCCTTGGATAACCAACCTAAAACTCACTTAAACCGGGCGTTTTATTCTTCACCCTCGCCCTGATACTAGGCTTATTTTATGACAGGGTCAATCGCTGGCAGGGAATATTTGCAGGAAAACCCGGCAAAAAAATTGCCGGGTTTTGCGTAGGAAAAAGCAGGTTTTTTTACTCGTCTAAATCCGGCGCAAGGGTCGGCTTGGTTTTTTTCGGCGGAGGCGCAAAGCCATCCATCACCGTCACCTCGGATCGCTCGGCACTGGGCTGACGACGCTTGCCAATATTTTTCTTATCGCGCTCGCGCACCTTGGTTTTTTCTGTTATTGTTTTCTTCCCATCTGCGCCTCTAGCGCCCTTATCTCCCGCTTTTTTATCCGTCACTTTCTTTTTAATACCCGCCGCTTTACCCGAGCTTTTTATTTTATCCGGCCCTTTGTAGCTGGCCTCCAACCCTGGAATTTGGATTTTTTCCAAAGTGATTTTTAAATAGCGCTCAATGCTTTTGGTCAGGTTCCACTCGGCGGCAGAGACAAAACTCACCGCCCTACCCGTTTTATCGGCGCGGCCAGTACGGCCTATACGATGCAAATATTCATCGCCCGAATAAGCCATCTCCAGGTTAATCACCAGGTCTACACCTTCGATATCCAAACCGCGCGCCGCCACATCGGTCGCCACCAGCACCTGGGTTTTACCCTGGCGGAAAGCATCCAACACCCGGCGGCGCTCATCTTGGGTAATATCGCCATGCAAAGCTGTTGCGCGAAATTTGTTGTAGCGCAACAGGTTGTCCAACTGCGCTGCACGCACCTTGGTATTCACAAACACTATGGCTTTTTGATATTCCGCCTTCTGCAACAAGGCCACAGCCAATTTTTCTTTGTGCTTGTCGTCATCGGCCAACACCATTTGCTGCTCAATCTGGTTGGCCGCTTCTTCTATATAAATTTCTTCGGCTTCCCCCAGGATCACCTGCTTAATCAGGTGGCGCAGGCCTTTTTGCTCCAGAGTGGCGGAAAACAACAGGGTTTGCCGCTCTGGATAGCAGGTTTCAGTAATCTTCAACACATCATCGCTCAACCCCATGTCGAGCATGCGATCGGCTTCATCCAACACCAAAAATTCCAGGCCGGAAAAATCTGTGGATTTATGGGCTATATGCTCGGCCAGGCGGCCAGGTGTGCCCACAATAATCTCCGGATTTTTACGCAGTAGCGCTTTTTGGTACTTAAGTTCTTCACCACCACAGATACTGCCTACCTTAATAGAGGTAAAACGCAAGAGCGCCTGGGCATTTTTAACCACCTGCCGCGCCAATTCGCGGGTGGGGGTTAGTATCAGCATGCGTGTGCTGCGCGGGTTGAGCGCAGGCCGCGCCAACATTTGCTGCAAACAAGGCAACAAGAAAGCCGCCGTTTTACCACTGCCGGTTTTAGAGCTAACCAGCAGGTTTTTACCGGCCAATGCCCGAGGAATAGCCGCCTGCTGCACCGGTGTTGGCTGCTCATAGCCTAATTCGGCTATCGCCTTGCGCAATTGACCGTCGGCAATCAGATCATCAAATACAGACATAAGGCTTCCTCAAATAAGCAACAGATGGGCAAAGGTGGCGCAATCTACGCAGATACGCCCCCATAAGCAACTCGCCAAGCACTATAAGCCGGCAGCTTGACTGTGAAATCGGCAGCCAGGTTGCGTAGAATGCCGACCCCACTGCAATCTGACCCAGACCACGCCATGAGAATCATGCTAGCCCCGATGGAGGGTGTTGTTGAACACCATGTACGCGACATACTCACCCGCCTGGGCGGGCTGGATGGCTGCGTGACTGAATTTATCCGGGTTACCGATCAAAAGCTGCCCTATAAAGTCTTTTATAAGTTCGCCCCGGAATTGGAAAGCCAATGCAAAACACCTAATGGCACCCCGGTAAAGGTGCAATTATTAGGTAGTAAGCCAGAGCCCATGGCAATCAATGCCCAAGAGCTGGTGCGCTACGGCGCTAAAGCCATAGACCTCAACTTCGGCTGCCCGGCCAAAACCGTCAACGCCCACGAAGGCGGCGCCTGCCTGCTGCGCACCCCGGAGCGGGTTTACTCGATCATCAAAGCCGTGCGCGATGCCGTCCCCCGCGAGATTCCTGTTTCCGCCAAAATCCGCCTGGGTTATGAGGATCGCAATGCCTATCTGGACAACGCCCGCGCTGTTGAGGCCGCCGGTGCCGACGAGCTTACGGTGCATGCCCGCTCCAAAGCCGACGGCTACAAACCGCCCGCTTACTGGCATTACATTGCCGACATTAAATCTGAGCTGAAAATCCCGGTGATCGCCAATGGCGAAATTTGGTCGGTGGAAGATTACCTGCGCTGTCGCGAGCAATCCCAATGTGATGATGTGATGCTGGGGCGCGGCCTGCTGTCCTGCCCGGACTTGGCCCGCCAAATCAAAGCCCATCTAGCCGGCGAAGCCTACCAGCCGCTGAGCTGGGCAGAAATATGCACCACCCTATTCGACTACTATCGCCTCACCACCCCACTCTACGAAACCCGCAACTGCGGCAACCGTGTCAAGCAGTGGTTGATGTACCTGAGCCGGCAATACCCGGAGGCCGGGGTATTTTTTGAAGACATTAAACGCAAAACCACCCCCGCCGAATTGGAAGCCTGCTTCCTGCGCGCCCGGGACGCCGCACATCCCCAGGCCTAATGCAAAAGAATGTCGAAGCCCTGCCCCAGGTCGCGCACCTCCGCCAAAGCCTGGGGAATTTTGCTGCAATCAATCCCCAACAATTCCACCAGCCCCCAAGGGAAATCCTCACCCAAAGCAACCGACTGCCGGTTCGCCGCCACAACACAGATCGCCAAATAAATTAACGCCGCATAGCGTGAAAAAGGCTGCACCGCCTGGGGCTGTAATTGGTAACGAATAGCATCGACAATCACCTGGGGAAACTTCCAGCAGTTAGCCAGTTCCGCACCAGCCTCGGGAAAATTAAACCCCAAAAGGATCTTTTCACGCTCGGCAGACAAGCCATCCCCCTTATTTACCTGCCCCAACTCGGCGGCTTCTTGCGGTAGCAAAATATGGATCAACAGCTCACCTATGTTGTGCAGCATACCGCAGGTAAAGGCAATTTCCGGTTGATCGCGGCTGCAGCGCGCCAACCAACGGCATAGGGCAGCCACAGCAAAGGAATCCCCCCAAAAATGCTTTAAATCAAAGCCCTTGGGCGCCGCCAACACACCGGTAATCCCCGAGGCCAACACCAGGGTGCGCACACTGTTAAAACCCAACAAGGCAACCGCATCCTGCACCGAAGCCACCTGGCGATGGGCACCGTAATAAGCCGAGTTGGCCACCCGCAACAACTTGGCAGACAACACCTGGTCAGCACTGATGCGCCTGACTATCTCGGACGTATTGATCGCATCATCCCCCAGGGTTTCAATCAACTCCTGCAAAATCACCGGCATAGCCGGCAAGGTTTGCGCGCGCTCGATCAATTGTTTGAGCTCCACCC
>CAMLRI010000234.1 GCA_946482385.1 uncultured Cellvibrio sp. | reverse complement strand
AACGAAAATTACATCCGCACTATGGAGCAGGCAGATATAGATTGGTTGGTGAACTCGTTAAAAGGCCAGCACCCATTTAAATTAATGTTGACCATGGCACCTGAACATGCGGCGCCGGGCCAGATTGCGCAGTTAACCGACGCTGGCGTGGTGGTGTGCGCTGGCCATACCGATGCCCACTATGAACAGGTGGTGGCAGCGTTGAATGAGGGCCTGTCGGGCTTTACCCATTTGTACAACGCTATGCGCCCCACCACCGGCCGCGAGCCGGGGGTGGTGGGCGCTGCACTGGAAGATGCGAATAGTTGGTGCGGCATTATTATCGATACTTACCATGTACACGCCGCATCGGCGCGCATTGCCTACGCGGCCAAGCCCAAAGGCAAAATGTATTTAGTGACTGATGCCATGTCGACCGTCGGCTCGCCGGAAAAATCTTTTCAAATTTACGGTGAAACTATTTACGAAAAAGATGGCTGCCTGGTGAATGGAGAAGGGCGTTTGGCGGGCAGTGCTATCGGCATGATCGACGCGGTGCGTTTGAATACCCAATGGGTGGGTGTCGATCTGGCGGAAAGTTTGCGCATGGCCTCGCTTTATCCTGCGCAATTTATGCAGGTGGATGATTATCTCGGCCGGATTGTGCCCGGCTATCGCGCTGACCTGGTGCACTTTAGCGAGGATTACCGCGTGACGGCGACTTGGGTGGCTGGGGATATGCGCAGCCACGTCTAATTGAATCTATGGGAAAAGAATAACGCCTCACTCAGGGGCGAGGGAGGCATGGATGCCGACCTCGAGCCTACATGGAGGTATTTACGGCGCACCCTGAGTGAGGCGTTATTCTTTTCTAGGTACATCTACTAATTTTGGTCAATAGCACTCACTGGAGTGATACATGAAAGTTGTTATTTTAAAAGATGCCGCGGCAGTTGCCGCTTACGGTGCCGATGTATTTGTTAAGCAAATTGCGCGCAAACCGGATTCGGTATTGGGCTTGGCTACCGGCTCCACACCTGTGGCACTTTATAAAGAATTGATTACTGCCTGTGCTGCAGGGCGCGTGTCGTTCAAACAGGTGCGCAGTTTTAATTTGGATGAATACCTGGGTTTGAGTGGCGATCACCCGCAGAGTTATCGCTATTTTATGAATGAGCAATTGTTCAATCATATCGATATCGACAAGCGCAACACCCAGGTGCCGCCGGGCGATGCTGCCGACCCTGTGGCTGCTTGCGAAGCTTATGAACAGGCCATTAAAAATTGCGGCGGTATTGATGTGCAGTTGCTGGGTATTGGCCGCAATGGCCATATTGGTTTTAACGAGCCTTCATCATCGCTGATGTCGCGCACCCGGGTAAAAACCCTGACCCGCGCCACCATTGACGATAACGCCCGTTTTTTTGCCCCCGATGAATACCAACCCCATTTGTCGCTGACCATGGGTATAGGCACGATTTTGGAATCGAAAAAAGTCATATTGCTGGCCACAGGTGCAAATAAGGCCGAGGCAGTGAAGGCGATGGTGGAAGGGCCTTTAACGGCAGCTTGCCCGGCATCGGCGCTGCAATTGCATGCCCATGCGGTGGTGATTGTGGATGAGGCGGCGGCGAGCCAATTATCCGATGTGGATTTTTACAAACATATCGAAATGGAAAACCAACGTTTAATGGATAAGCTGGGCTACTTTTAACCCGACGCTATCATTATGTCGTCCTGACATAATGATAGCGTCGCCCAGTAAAATCTGGCGCAGTTGCGCGGAACTGCTTAATTTTACTGGGCTCGCGCCAACCTTTGGTTGGCGGTGGCACATCCGTGTGCCGGGTTCCCAAAACAACAAGGCCGACTCACGTCGGCCTTGTTGTTTTAGCGCTTGGTGGGCGCTGGGCAGGTGGAATCGCGCACAATCAGTTGCGGATAAAAACCTTCGCTTTCTACCTCGCGGCCATCTTTGCGGATGACTTCAATCAACAGCGCGGTAGCCCGCTCGGCAATTACGCTGTTGGGTTGTTGCGCGGTTGTTAAATTGGGCCAGGCCTGGCGCGAGAAGGGGCTGTCCTCAAAACCGACAATGGATAATTGTTGGGGCACATCCACCCCCTGGATGCGCGCTGCAAACAAAGTACCCGCGGCAATTTCGTCGTTACAGGCAAACACAGCGGTGGGTTTCAGGTTGGATGCCAGCAATTGGCGCGTGCGCTTTACCCCCGATTCAAACGAATATTCACCGGGAATAATCAATTTTTTATCCAGGGCAATTTTATTGGCCTTGAGTGCGGCCTTGTATCCCTCCAAACGCTCGCCGCTGGATTTGTGCGCTTCCTCACCACCTAAAAAGGCGATGGCCTTATGGCCAAGGTCGATTAAATACTGGGTAATTTTGTAAGCGGCGGTGCGGTCGTCGATAAACACGCAGGGTGATTTTTTATCGGGTGCCTGGGCGCCGGAGAGAATGCGCACAAAAGGAATTTTGCGTTTGTTGAGCGCGCTCAGCACTTCCGGCATTTCCGACATGGGTGGTGTGAGCACCAAGCCGCCTACCTGGCTGCGATCCACCATATTAAGCACTTCGTCAATAATATCCGGCGCTTTGGAATCACAGGGGTGGATCACCAGTTCATAACCCTGGCGGCGGCACTCACCTAAAATACCGCGCTGCATGTCGATTACGTAGTTGCTGTTGGGGTTATCGTAAATAAAACCAATGGAGGAGGCTGCGCCGCGCAGCAAGCGCGCCGAAAGGTTGGGCTGGTAATTCAGCGCCTTTACCGCCTGCATAACTTTTTCTTGCAGCTCGGGGCCAACGCTGGCCTCTTTGTTGATTACGCGCGAAACGGTTTTAAAAGAAACCCCGGCTAATTTGGCCACATCTTTAATGGTGGCTTTGGTTTTACCGGTGGTTTTGTCGGGAGCAGTTTTCATAGATGAGCGGTGCTTTTGGGTATTTGGGAAAATGGCCTAAAGATTAGGTGATAGGCCTGGATATAGTCATAATATTCGGTGTAGGTTAGAGCCTAGCTCGCTCCAGTGCAATCCTGCGGCGGGATCTTGCCGGTTTTTATTCACCAATCCGAAACAATAGACACTCAACAATAAGAGGTGGCCTTTATGAATAAATCACTCTTGCTGGCGGCGGTTACCTGTTTACTTGGCCTGGCTGTTCCTTCCTGGGCTGTATCCAGCCTGGCCCAGGTGTGGCAAACCGAGGGTTTGGCTGTACCTGAATCTGTGCTCTATGTCGCCCATAAAAAAGAACCTTATTTGCTGGTGTCGCAAATTGATGGTGTGCCCACCGAGGTGGATGGCAAGGGCGGTATTGCCAAAATGTCGACCCAGGGCAAAATTCTGGAATTGGATTGGATTACCGGGCTGAATGCGCCCAAGGGTATGGCGACCGATGGCAAGTTGCTTTATGTGAGCGATATTACCGAGTTGGTGGTGATTGATATTAAAAAGCAAAAGGTGGTGAAAAAAATTCAGGTGCCGGAAGCGGTTTTCCTGAATGATGTGGCAGTGAGCGAGGCGGGGGTGGTTTATGTGTCGGATACCCGCACTAACCGTGTTTACGCTTACGATGGCGAGGAGCTGCGTTTACACCTGGATAACGCCACCAGCGCCAATGGCCTTTTGGCTTTGGGCAAAAACCTGATTGTAGGCGCGGGCAAGGATTTGTTGATTTACAACTACAAAAAACAGCCATTAACCCTGGCCACAGGTTTTGCCGAAAATATTGATGGTATTGAGATGGTGAGCCGCGGCGAGTTTTTGGTGTCCTGCTGGCCGGGCTTGCTGTATTACGTTGCTGCTGATGGCCGTATCCAGCTATTGCTGGATTCCCGCGAACAAAAAATCAATACCGCCGATATAGGTTACGACTCGCAACAGCGGCTGTTGTTTGTACCTAATTTTTTTAAAAACACAGTCACTGCCTATCAATTGAACTAAGGCTGGGTTTTATTGGCTTCGCGCTTGCCTTTGTGCCGGTGCTGCATGGTGCCCCTGGCGAGATACTGCTAGGCTTGGGGGATTCCCTAGCGATGGCCTGATCCCCTGATGGTCGAGGTGAAGCTGCCGTGAAACCTCTAGCCCCCAAACATATCACCAGCCTTTTGGCGCTGTTGTTGGCCGGTGTGGCGCTATGGGGGCAGGCAGCGTCTCCCTCCTTCGAACCGAATTGGTGGCAGCAGCTCTGGCCTTATTTGGGCTATCTGCTGGCAGTTGTGCTGTTGATTCATTCCCGCCTGCAGCGCTCGCGCCTGCGCCGGCGCGCCCAATACCGCCAGGAGCGCGAGCGCACCCAGTTGCTGGAGCAGAGCAATATCAATCTCAAAGCGGCCCAGGCCGCCCTGCAGGAGGCCTACCGCAAGTTGGAGGAGGCCAGCCTTTCCGACCCCTTGACCGGGCTGCGCAACCGCCGTTTTCTCACCCAATTTATTGGTGCCGATATTGCCCTGGTCGACCGCGAGTTTATGCACTGGGTGAAGGCCGGGCAGGAGTTTCATGAAGGGCACCAGGCCGCTGACCACCCCTGGCCGCCGGTGGCGCCCCAAAGCCAGGATCTGATTTTTATTCTGCTGGATATGGATCACTTCAAACAGGTTAACGATAACCACGGCCACA
>CAMLRI010000233.1 GCA_946482385.1 uncultured Cellvibrio sp. | reverse complement strand
CATCCATGGGGGCTCGACGCCCGCATCCCGCGGGCGACGGTCTCACAAACCTCTAGCCAACACCCTCGAACTAACTGTGTAACTGATAGAAACCATGAAAATTATTTGCGAAATTTACCGCAGCAGCAAAGAAGAAGGCATGTACCTCTATGTTAAAAAAGAGGAAGGCTTAAGCCGTGTGCCGGAAGAATTGTTAAAACTGTTTGGCCGTCCGCAGCAGGCCATGGTGCTGTTGCTGACCCCCGAAAAAAAGCTCGCCCATGCCGATATCCACAAAGTCATGGAAAGCCTGGGTGAAAAAGGTTACTACCTGCAAATGCCACCGCGCCAAGGCCTGGACGACGAAGCCAAACGCATTCGCGCGCTTAACAGCAAACTCGCAGGCCACTGAGGCACATTCCCATGGTTGCACATCAGGTTTTCTGGGCTGCAAAAAAATTGCATGAAATGACGCCAGAGGAATTTGAATCCCTGTGCGATGGTTGCGGCAAATGCTGCCTGCACAAACTGGAAGACGAAGACACAGGCGATGTTTACTACACCAAGGTTGCCTGCCGCTATCTGGATCACGACACCTGCCGCTGTAGCCAATACCAGCAGCGGCAACAACTGGTTGCGGAATGCGCGGTGCTCACCCCGGAATCGGTCAAAGATACCTACTGGCTGCCGGAAACCTGCGCCTACCGCCTGGTAGCCGAAGGCCTGCCGCTGTTCGACTGGCACCCGCTGGTATCGGGCGACCCGGATTCGGTACACGCCGCTGGCATGTCGGTAGCAGGTAAGGTGCTGGCCGAAAATTCGGTCGCTGCCGACGACCTGGAAGATTATATTGTTCGCTGGGTATAACCCCTGGGAGACTATGAATGGAAAACCTCACTGAATACCAATACGCCTGGATGATCTACATCGCCGGTGCCATAGGTTGCTGCCTGGCTACCTGGCTGTTGTTCCGCCGTGCGGGCCGCGCCTGGGTGCATTTTTTTGTTATCACGGTGATGGTGGTGTTGCTAACCCCCTATGCCATAGATGCTGAAAAAATGATTATGGCTCCGGCTGTCTTTAGCCTTGCCTTTGGTTTTATCGAGGGCGGTTTAACAGCGGTTAAACCCATCATTAAATTAATGCTGGGGCTGTGGGCGCTGCTATTGGTGCTATCGCTAGTGTACCAGCTGCTCACCCGCCACCGTCCCCAGCCGAAGCCGGCACAACCTCGCCAATCCCAGGGGGGCGATGATTTTTACGACCCTAGCGATGTGCTCTTGTCCCCTGGCAGCCCACGCCATTTAACCCGCGCCGAGCGCAATGCCCGCGATGAACTGCTTGAAGAGCCTATTCGCGCGATTCGTTAACCCTTTTTAATTCTCCCCCCGCAGCAGCACAAAAATGGCGGATCACGCCATAGCTGCTATAACTAAAGGCAATATGGATTCCCGCAGGGCGCTTGCCGCCGCTGCGGGGTTTTGTCTTTAAAAATCTGGTGCATTGGGCGCCGGGTTTGTTGATACGCGGGGCCTGCCATGCGCTATAGCGCCTTATTACTTTCTGCTGCTGTTCTCGCCTGCATTAGCTTCGCCAGCTGGGCACAAACCCTATCGGATGCATCCCTGCAACCGGCGCCGGCTGTTCCCGCAGATGTGCGCATGATTATCGACATTTCCGGCAGCATGAAAAAAACCGACCCGCAAAACCTGCGCCGGCCAGCGGTGGATTTAATGCTGCGCCTGCTGCCCGAAAACAGCAAAGCGGGTATTTGGACCTTTGGCCAATCGGTAAATATGCTGATGCCCCACCGCCTGGTGGACGAAAGCTGGCGTGCGCAGGCGCTGACATCGGCCAAAACGATTAACTCCATTGCCATGCACACCAATATTGGTGAGGCGCTGGTGCGCGCCACTGAAGATGCCGGCGCGGTGGATGCCGGTTTTCGTCGCAACCTGGTATTGCTCACCGACGGTGTGGTGGATATAGGCCCCGAAGCGGTGCTCAACATCAACGAGCGCAAGCGTATCCTCAGCGAAATACTGCCGCAGCTCAAGGCGGCGGGTTATGTGGTGCATACCATTGCCTTATCGAGCGATGCCGATCAGGAATTAATGAAAAAATTGGCGCAATCCACAGATGGTGTATTTGCAGTGGCCGACAGCGCTGATGAATTGATGCAGGCGTTTTTGCAGATTTTTGATCAGGCCGTGCCCGCCGAGCGCCTGCCGCTGGAAGACAATGGTTTTGTGGTGGATGCCAGTGTGCAGGAATTTACCGCGTTAATTTTCCGCAAGGCAGATGTGCCCTTTAGTGTGATTGTTGCCCCCGATGGCCGCGAGTTCAGCGATACCGACCCGCAACAAAAAGTGACCTGGTACAAAACCGATAGCTACGATTTGATTACTGTGCAGCAACCGGCTGTAGGCCAGTGGCGGGTAAAAACCGAAATGGCGCCCAACAGCCGCGTGACTGTGGTGAGCAATTTGCAGTTGCAAGTGGCCGCGCTAAAAACCCAAATCAAAGTCGATCAACCCTTGGCCTTGGCCTATTCCTTTGCCGAAGACCAGGAAACCATCACCAAACCGGAATTCTTAAATTTATTGAGTGCCCAATTGCTGGTTACCCCGGCCCAGGGCGAGGCGTTTACGCGGGTATTGGCCAGCGATGCGGTGCCGGGCGATGGCGTGTTTCGCCATCAATTGCCGGGCTTTGCCCCGGGCAATTACCAGTTGCGGTTAACCGTGGATGGCAAAACCTTCAAGCGCGAATTTGTCCACCAATTACAAGTCAACGAATCGGCCTTTAAGCTCGATAAAAAAATGGTGGAGCAAAACGGCCAAGCGGCGTTTGTGTATCGCCTGAGTGCCGATGCGGGCATGGTGGAAAAAGGCAGTGCGCAAGTGAGTGTGCTGGTGGATAGCAAACCGGGTGAAAGCCGCGAGCAAGCCTTGGAAAATACCGATGAATCCTGGGAGTTTGTGCTAACTCCGGCGCAGCCGGCTCACTACCGCATTCGCTTTAAGGCCAAGGCAAGGGCGATAGACGATACGCCCATTTTGGAAACCCTGGTGGCCGATGATTTTTATTTCCCCGATGAAGCCAGCGTGCTTGCCGCACAGCAGCCGGCATTGCCTGTTGCTTCCAGTGCGGCATCCAGTGAAATGGCGGTTGAGCCAGAGGTGGAGTTGCCCGCTTCCAATCTGTGGCTGTACGTCGGCATAGGTGTTGCCAACCTATTGGTGTTAATTGTGGGTTTTATTGCCTACCGCATGATCAAATCCAGCAAGCAGAGCGGCGAGTTGGAAAACCTGGAAAAAAATCTTAAAGGTGAAACGGGCAAAAATAAGCCGGGTAAAAAAGCGGCGGAGCCGGTTGCGGCAGCAATAGATTTGTTCGAACCTGAGGGTATGACCGGCATGGCGGATATGTCTTTGCCCCAGGATGACCAGGGCATGGCGGATAATCTTTTCCCACTGGATAATCTGGATGATGATCCCCCCAAAAAAAATTGATAAGCAATTGATCTGCCGCAACGGGCGTTGACGGCGATCATGGTGTGATTGACATGCTGGTGGATAATGACCAACTCTTAGCTCAGCCGGTTTCTCGGTGCGATATAAGTTTGCGCGAGTTGGATGTAGAGCAGCGTGCCCTGGCGGAAATGTTTTACCGCAGCCAGGGCGACAAGCTGCGCTGTGGCCGCAGCGAGCGGCTGTGGGTTTTGCAACATCCGCAACAGGGGATAATTGCCGCCGCGCGCCTGCTGCCTTACCCCAATGGTTATTGGCTGCGCAATTTGTTGGTGGTTAAAACCTGGCGCGGCCAGGGCTTGGGGCAGCAATTGATGCAGGGAATTTTGGCGGGCATTTCACCTACACCTTGCTACTGTTTTGCCTTACCCCAAGTAGTGGATTTTTATTTGCGTTTGGGTTTTGTGTTTCCCAATCCGCAAGATTGCCCCGCTGAGCTATTAGCTCGCTACACCACCTACCGCCAGCGCGGCCGCGATTGGGTATTAATGGCTTACGATCATGGCATTTGTTAATGCCCGTCATAGTCAATGGCAACTGGCGGGTTGCGCCTGGCTTTTTTATGCTGTTTACAACGACCGGTATTTAAGGAGTACTTATGAATATTGATATTGGCATTTCGCAAAGTCACCGCGAAGAAATTGCCCAGGGCTTGTCGCGCCTGTTGGCCGATACTTACACCCTGTATTTAAAAACCCACAATTTCCATTGGAATGTTACCGGCCCTATGTTTCAAACCCTGCACCTGATGTTTGAAACCCAGTACAACGAATTGGCTTTGGCGGTGGATTTAATTGCCGAACGCATTCGCTCCCTGGGGTTCCCGGCACCGGGTACCTACAAGCAATATGCGGCGCTGAGCAGCATTAAAGAAGTGGAAGGTGTACCCAAGGCGCAGGAGATGATCCAGCTGTTGGTGGCAGGGCAGGAAGCGGTAGTGCGCACGGCGCGCTCGCTGTTCCCCGCCGTGGAAGCTGCCCGTGATGAGGCCACCGCCGATCTGCTAACCCAGCGCATTCAATTGCACGAAAAAACCGCCTGGATGCTGCGCAGTTTATTGGAGTGATTGCTGCACTTTTGCGGCACTTTGCGTGGATACCAAAAGCAAACAGGGGCGCTAA
>CAMLRI010000232.1 GCA_946482385.1 uncultured Cellvibrio sp. | reverse complement strand
CTGGATTTCCGCCGCGCCATGAAAAAAGTGGACGAGGAGTGGGGCCAGGATTGGTGGTTCCAGGTGTGGGGCCCGGACGAGTTCGCCGCCGACGGCGTGGGCGACCGCGAAGACTGGGTGCTGCGCAGCGACGACAACTGGCACGGCTTCGGCAAGCTGGCACCCAACTTCAATATGCTCGACCCCATCAAGGCCACCATTGTTAACCCCGGCCTATCGGTTAACGGGCAGTTCGCGGAAACCGGTATTCCCGCCTCCATAGTCACCAAATACCTGGCGGAAAACGGCGTAATTATCGAGAAGTGTGGCCTCTACTCCTTCTTCATCATGTTCACCATCGGCATCACCAAGGGCCGCTGGAACACCCTGGTAGCGGCGCTGCAGCAATTCAAAGACGACTACGACAAGAACGCGCCCATGTGGCGCATCATGCCGGAGTTTGCCCAGGCCAACCCGCGCTACGAGCGCATGGGCCTGCGCGATTTGTGCCAGCAGATCCACGACTTCTACAAGGCTTACGACGTTGCGCGCCTGACCACCGAAATGTACCTGTCGGACATGCAGCCGGCGATGAAACCTTCCGATGCCTTTGCCAAAATGGCGCACCGCGAAATCGAGCGGGTGCCCATCGACCAGCTGGAAGGCCGCATCACCTCGATTTTGTTGACCCCCTACCCGCCCGGCATCCCGCTGTTGATTCCCGGCGAGCGCTTCAACAAAACCATCGTCGACTATTTGAAGTTCGCACGGGATTTCAACGAGAAATTCCCCGGCTTCGAAACCGACGTACACGGTTTGGTCAAGCGCGAAGTGAACGGCAAAAAAGATTATTACGTCGACTGTGTGAAACAGTAAGGCGCCAAATCCATGGAGTGGATGTTATAAATACCAAGCCATCGCCCCTGGGGGCGGTGGCTTTTTTATTGCTGCAATTTCCATATCCAACACTCAATAACAGGGACATTAACTATGCGGATAAAATGGCACCTCTGGCTGGCAGCACTACTCCTCAGCCTTCTGCTCAGCGCTTGCGATAAAACCCCCAAGGCTCCCGAGCCGCCCCAGGCGCAGGCTGTGCCCGAGCAGGTGGAGCCCAGTTGGGATACCCACATTGCCGATGCGCCCAAGCGCTGGATCGCCGCCGAGGCGCCGCTGTTTATTCGCTTTACCCACCCGGTGATCAAACCCGAGCAGGTGAATAAACCCATCGAACACAAGCTGGTAAGCCTGAGCAATGGCGCGGCGCTGAACGCGGTGTTTGTGGCCGACAATGAATTGCGTATCACCCCGGTGGAGCGGCTGCCCAACAACACCCCGCTGACCCTGCGCCTGCACCCCAACCAACTGCAAGGCATAGAGCCAAGCCTGGATGATTTGGTGCTGGAGCTGCACACCATCAAACAGGATTTTGATTTGCAGGTGAACGGCCTACGCACCCTGGACAATGACGACCTGATGGAATTGAGCGGCAGCATTACCACCGACGACACCAGCCAGCTCAACGCGGTGAAACAAATTCTGGAGGTGCGGCTCAACGGCACAGCGCAGGATTTGGTGTGGGTGGAAGAGCTGGACCGCAAAACCTTTCGTTTTAACCTGGGCAATATTCCCCGCGGCGACACCCCGGGGCAATTGCTGCTGGAGTGGAACGGCGCCGCCATAGGGGCGGAGGACAAGGGCGCCCGCGAACTGCTGGTGCCCGCGCAAAAAGCCTTTGAAGTGACCGGCGTGCAGGTGATCCGCCAGCCGGATGTGGCGATTGAAATCCAGTTTTCCGACGATTTGGATGGCCACCAGGACAAAAACGGTTTGGTCACCCTCAATGGCAAAGCCATAGCCGTGCAGAGCGATGGCAGCAAGCTGCGCTACTTCCCCGATAGCGAAACTGCCGGCGAGTTGGAATTGCAAGTGAGCAGCGCCATCCGCAGCTACAAACAGCGCAGCCTGGGGCGCGACTATAGCCACAAGCTGGTGCTGCAACTGGTAAAACCCCATGTGCGCTTTATTGGCAGCAGCGCCATATTGCCGCCCGCCGCGCAACTGACCGTGCCCTTTGAAGCAGCGGGGGTAGATTCGGTACAGGTGATCGCCTTTAAAACCTACGCCGATAATATCGGCCAGTATTTGCAGGGCGATAACCTCACCAGTGGCGATGCCAACCAGGCCACCGGGCGTTATTTGTGGCGCAAGGTTTATCCCCTGCCCGATGTGCCCCGCGCCGGCAGCAAGCGCTTTAATCTGGATTTAACCGAGCTGATGGCGCAGCACCCGGAAGGGCTGGTGCGCCTGGAGCTGCGTATCGACCGCAGCAACTCCATTTACAGCTGCGAGCAACCCCGCCCCGCCCAGCCGGTGCAGCCCATGCCCGCCAGCCACGATGGCGAAAGCTATTACGAGCGCGAGCAGTATCCCGAGTGGTACCAGCAGTATTACCAATCCCAGGGCTACTACAGCTACAGCGAGCGCAATAACCCCTGCAGCGATACCTACTATTCCTACGGCGACAACACCCGCGCCGCACGCAATTTTATGCTGTCCAATATCGGCCTTATGGCCAAGCGCGGCGACGACAACCTGCTGCACCTGGTCAGCACCGAACTCACCAGCGGCCAGCCCCTGGGCGGGGTGGAAATCACCGCTTACAACTTCCAACAGCAGCCCATCGGCAAAGGCACCAGCGACAGCTACGGCATGCTGCAACTGGCCACCGACGGCGTGCCTTTTTATGTAGAAGCGCGCCATGGCCAGCAAGTGGGCTATTTGCGCCTGCGCAACAACGAGGCCCTGCCCACCAACCAGTTCGATGTCAGCGGCGAGCGCATCAAGGGCGGCTTAAAGGGTGCGCTCTACGGCGAGCGCGATGTGTGGCGCCCGGGCGATGACATCTTCCTCACCTTTGTGCTGGAAGATAAAACCCAACAGCTGCCCGCCAACCACCCGGTGACCCTGGACTTGTTTGATCCCAGCGGCAAAAAGGTGTTTAGCCAAACCCACGTCAAACCCATCAATGATTTTTATCCCTTCCAGCTGAAAACCGAAGAGACAGCCCCCACCGGCAATTACCGCGCGGTGGTGCATGTGGGCAACCGCTATTTTGACCAGCTGCTGAAAATCGAAATGGTGGTGCCCAACCGCATCAAGGTGGAGCTGACCCCCGCCAACAACCCGCTGCAACTGGCGCAAATGCCCACCCAGGTATCGCTCTTCGCCCAGTGGCTGCAGGGCGCTACCGCGAAAAACCTCAAGGCCGACAGCGAATTGAAACTGCTGCCGCGCACCACTGTGTTCCCCGGTTTTGAGCAGTTTGTGTTTGACGACCAGGTGCGTGAATTCAGCCAAAGCAGCCAAAAGGTGTTCGACGGCAAGCTGGACGACCAGGGCCGCGCCAGCTTCCCGGTGCAGCTCAGCCTGGCGGCGCCACCGCCGGGGATGCTCACCGCCCAGTTTGTCACCCGGGTGTTTGAGGAGAGCGGCAACTTCAGCACCATCCTGCGCCCCTTTGAACTGCGCCCCTTCGATACCTGGGTGGGGCTGAATATCGCCAAGGGCAGCGGCTATATGGATGCCATCAGCCGCGAACAGGATCACCCGGTGCTGATCCAAACCCTGGACGCCCAGGGCAAACCCCTGGCCGGCCGCCAGGTGCAATTGCAGGTGTACGAAATCGGCTGGCGCTGGTGGTGGGATGAAGAGCAAGACAACATCGCCCAGTACATCAACAACAGCAACTACCGCGCCCTGGTGGACACCCGCCTCAGCAGCGACGAACACGGCCGCATCCACTGGGCCCTGGCAAAAAACACCTACGACTGGGGCCGCCATTTGATCCGCGTGTGCGACCTGGGCGCTAGCGGCAATGGCCACTGCGCCAGCCAGACGGTCTACCTCGGCTGGAGCTGGGATGCGGGCAACCAGGCCAGCAGCGCCACCCAGCTGATGCTATCCAGCGATAAAACCCGCTACCAGGTGGGCGATACCGCCAAGGTGCGCCTGCCCGGCGCCCGCGAAGGGCGGGTGCTGCTCAGCCTGGAAAACGGCAGCCGGGTGCTGGAAAGCCGCTGGCTGGATTTGGCGCCGGGGCAAAGCGAAATCGACATACCCATTACCGCCGCCATGGCACCCAATGTTTACGTCAACCTCAGCCTGCTGCTGCCCCACCAGCAGCGGGTGGCCGAAGCGCCCATGCGCCTCTACGGCATAGTGCCGCTGCTGGTGGAAAACCCCGCCACCCGCCTGCAACCCCAGCTGGATGCGCCGGAAAAAGTGCGCCCGGAAAGCCAGTTCAGCATCAAGGTGAGCGAATCCCAGGGGCGCGCCATGACCTACACCCTGGCGCTGGTGGATGAAGGCCTGCTCGGCCTCACCAACTTCCGCGCCCCGGATCTGCACAGCGTCTTCTACAAGCGCGAAGCCCTGGGCGTGCGCACCTGGGATCTGTTCGACCAGGTGGTGGGCGGCTATGGCGCCTCCCTGGAGCGGGTGCTGGCCATCGGCGGTTCCGACGCCGCCCAGGAGGCGGAGCGCAAACGCCGCGAACGCCGCTTCCCGCCAGTGGTGCAATTCCTCGGCGCCTTTGAACTGGCCGCCGGCGAGCAGCGCGAGCACCAGGTCACCCTGCCGCCCTACATGGGCGCGGTGCGGGTGATGCTGGTTGC
>CAMLRI010000231.1 GCA_946482385.1 uncultured Cellvibrio sp. | reverse complement strand
AGTGACAGATACCTGGCAGTGGCTGTTCGCAGCCCTTGGCGGCTTTGCTTTGGGCGCTTTATTGGTGGCCCTGTGGATGCAGCGGCGGTTACAGCTTGCCAGCCAGCTGGCGGCGCAATTGGAGCAGGCCCAGGCTCTGCGTTTGGTGGGGCTGGAAAGTGAGTTGCAACAGCTGCGCGCCCAACTAAGCGATAGCCGCGAGCAGTTGCAGCAACAGCAGCGCCAACAGCAGGCCGCGCAGCAGCAATTGGTGCAGCTCACCGAAGACCTGGCCACCCAGCGCGAAAAAGCGGCGCGCTTGCCCGGCATAGAAGCCCAGTTAGCCGGTAAACAGCAGCAGTTGTCTGAACTGGAGCAACAATACGCCGCGCTGCAAAGCCGCACCGAACAGGAGCGCCGCAATTTCACCGAGCAATTGGCGCTGCTGCAATCGGCTCGTGCCGACCTCACCAAAGAATTTGAAAACCTCGCCGGTAAAATTTTTGACACCAAACAGCAGCAGTTCCAGCAGAGCAGTAAATCGCTGTTGGATACCACCCTGGATCCACTGCGCAACCAGTTGGTGGAATTCCGCAAAAAAGTAGAGGACGCCTACGAAAAGGAAAGTGCCGAGCGCAACCGTTTGGCCGGGCAAATTGTCGAGCTGCAAAAACAGGCGCAAAAAATCGGTGAAGATGCGGTCAATCTCGCTCAGGCCCTCAAGGGCAACAGTAAAACCCAGGGCAATTGGGGCGAGGTGGTACTGGAGCGTTTGCTGGAGGAATCCGGCCTGCAAAAAGGCCGTGAGTATGACACCCAGGTGAGCTTTACCAAGGCCGACGGCAGCCGCTTGATGCCCGATGTGATAGTGCACCTGCCTGAGCAAAAAGACATAGTCATAGACGCCAAATGCTCGCTGCTGGACTACGAAAAATTCTGCTCCAGCGACGACGAACAAGAGCGCAAACAGTATTTGGCCGGGCATATACAATCGCTGCGCAACCATATTAAAAACCTGAGCATTAAGGATTACGAAAAGCTCGAAGGCATTAACTCCCTCGATTTCGTCTTTATTTTTATTCCTATTGAGGCGGCCTTTATGCTCGCCCTGCAGGAAGACCCAGGTTTATACCGTGAAGCCTATGACCGCCATATTATTTTGGTTAGCCCCACTACGCTGCTGGCCACTTTGCGCACCGTGGAAAATATTTGGCGCTACGAAAAACAAAATAAAAATGCTGAGCGCATCGCCAAAGAGGCGGGGGCGCTGCACGACCAGTTTGTGTTAATGCTGGAATCCCTGGATGGCTTGGGCAATCAACTGCACAAAACCCAGGAGGCTTACGCAAAAACCCGCGAGCGATTGGCTACAGGGCGCGGCAATTTAATTAAGCGTGTCGACGATATTCGCCGCCTGGGCGCCAAAACCAAAAAAGTCTTGCCGGCAGCCGCCTTGGCGGAGGCAGGCATAGAGGCCAATGAAGATACAGGTGATGTATTCTTGCCTGGTGCCCAGGAGGGGGTGGATAACCCTATCGGGCGCGATGAATCTATTTAAGAAACTGTGGTGGACCTTGTATGAGTAACCTGATGATTCTGGCTCTGGTGGGTGCAATCATTATTCTGGTGTTGGCCGCTGTTGCCGGCCGCCTGGTGTATAAGGTGCACCGGATGAATCGCCAGCGCGCACAACAATTACAAGCCTTGGCAGATGCCAATGCCCAGGCGGTGCGCGAACAGCGCGAGCAGGTCAACAAAAGTATCCAGATATTGGCCCATGCCCTGCACCAGGATGAGTTGACCCTCACCGAGGCCAGCATCCGCATTGCCCATTTGCTCGACCAGCTGGATGTGGATGCCAGTATAAAAAGTGAATTTTCTGCTTTTTACCAATTGCGCGAGCGCACCGAGCATATCCCCATTTTGGCGGAGTGGAAAAAACTCAGCGCCAAAGAGCAGCGGGTGTTTGATAAAGAGCGCTTGCAACACGAAAACAGCTACTACGATTTTGTCATGGATGCGGCCAAGCGCATCCGCGGGCGGAGCTTTTAATGTTGTCGTTGGAAAATGCCTGTGTGCGTTTAATTGATGCGGCAGATCTGCCGGCGCTGATGCGTATCCAGGCCGAAGCCTATATGGAAGAAATGCAGGAATCGGCAGAGGTTATGGCGGCGCGTTTGGCGCAAGTGGCCAACACCACTTGGGTGGTGGAACTGGCCGGTGAAATCAGCGCTTATCTGCTCGCTTATTTATCCCACTCTGGCCAGGTAACACCCTGGGGCAGCGATTTTGCCCACAAACCGGCGGCAGATACTTTTTATGTGCATGATCTGGCCATCAGCCGTCGCGCCCAGGGGTTGCGCCTGGGACCCTGGTTAATCGAGCAGGTATTGCAGCAGGCGCGCAGCCTCGGCCTAAGCCGCGCTGCCTTGGTGTCGGTACAGGGCACAGAAGGTTTTTGGTCGCGTATGGGGTTTGCCCCGGTGGATTCGCTCAGCCCGGAACAACAAGCTAACTTGCGCAGTTATTCGGGGGCGGCCATTTATATGGAACGCCCCCTTTAGTAGGTGTTTAACAGCAATAGGCGTTTAACGGCGCTGCAGTATGGCGCCACACTCCAGGTGCGGGGTATAGGGGAACTGGTCAAAAACGGCAAAGGCTTTGAGTGTGTGGGTCTGGGTTAACTGCTGCAGATTTTCTTTCAGTGTCTCCGGGTTACAGGAGATGTACACAATATTGTCGAAACGCTGCGCCAGTGTGCAGGTGGCAGGGTCCAGACCAGCGCGCGGCGGATCGACAAAAATCGTTGAAAACTGGTAGTCATTCAGGGCGATATGTTTAAGGCGATTAAATTCCCGCACGCCATCCATCGCCTGGGTAAATTCCTCGCTCGACATACGCGCTATCTGCAAATTATTCACCTGGTTTAATTGGCAGTTGTAAAGCGCAGACTCCACCGAAGTTTTGGATATTTCGGTAGCTAATACCCTATTAAAATTTTGCGCCAAGGGCAGGGTGAAGTTGCCATTGCCACAATAAAGCTCCAGCAAATCGCCGCCCAGCCCCTGGGTGTGCCCCTGTGCCCAGGCTAGCATCTGTTCGCATACGCGGGCATTGGGTTGAGTAAAGCTCCCTTCGACTTGTTGATACTGGTAAGCGCGGTTATTCACCGTCAGTGTTTCAATAATATGGTCGCGCTCCACCACCAATTTTTGCTTGCGGCTGCGGCCAATAATATCGGCATTGAGTTGTGTTCGCAGGTTGCGCGCTTCGGCTTGCCAGGCATCATTCAGCGGCTTGTGATAGATCAGGCTAACCAGTGCCTGGCCACTGAGGCTGGTGAGAAATTCAACTTGGAATAATTTATGGCGCAATAATTCGCTGGCATTAATCGCCGCCATCAGTGCGGGCATTAATTGGTTAATGCGTTCGCTGCCGATGGGAAAATCCACAACCGGGTAGGGGCGTTTGTCCTGGGTGGAAAACATCGCATAAAAAGCCTGGTCGCCCTGGTGCCAAATGCGGAATTCTGTGCGCATACGAAAGTGCTGCTCCGGCGAGCGAAACACGGCCAGTTCGGGCAGGGCGAATTCAGCAAAATTTTCTTGTAACTGCGCCAGCTTGAGTTGCAGCTGGTGTTGGTAGGCGGCGGGTGAGTAATCGGTATTGGCAGGCATGGGGCAGCTCATTCACGAATGCAGCCGGCTGCCTGACCAAGGGGCTAGGCAAGCGGCTGCGAAAAAGCGGGCATTATAGCGCCCTTGCCTGGCAATTGCCCCATTCACAGATGAACAGCTCGGTGGCGCGCTCGGCGCAAAAGTTGGCGTAAACCTCATTGGGCCAATCGTTGACCATAACCAGGGTTTGGGCATCCGGGCAGCTGCCGCTGTGTTTTTTGGCGATGGGGTAATAGCTTTTTCCTGGTTTAATGTCGGGCGCTATGTTGCCGGCCAGGCTGGGCAGGCTGCGAATTTCATCCGAGTGGGCGGGTGCCTGGGCGAGGATACTTTGCTCATAGCTGGCAATTAACGGATTTTGCGTTAATCGCATATTGATGGCGTCCATTTTGTTCAGGCGGAAAGCGCAGGTTTTTTGTTGGTTGCTGTAGGTGCGTTTTTCCAAGCCCAGTTCCTGCTGTGCTTTCTGGTAGGCTTGTTGCGATAGCAGCATGGCTTGGGGCAGCAGGGGTTTGGTGTCGTAATTAAAGGTTTTGTCGCCGTGGTGTTGGCTGTAAATGGCATCGGCGGCGCTGGCCAGTTTCCAATTTAAATTTAACCAATCCTGTTCTTTGCTCAATGCCAGCAGTTCGCTATCGCCACCCAATTGAGTGCAAATGGCAAACAAGCTGCGGTGATATAGGGTTTCGCTGAGAATGGTTTCGGCAATCTTGGGGGTTTGGCTTTGGTCAAGCTCTGGTGCTTTGCTGGCGCAGCTCAGCAGCAGGCAGGCAGATGCCAAGCAGAGCAGGCGTTGGGTGGTGGCTAAAAAAGTAGCTTTCATCTTCTGTTTGCCTCTAGGGATTGCCAGTGGTGGTTTCACAGCGGTATTTCCGCGGGTAAGCCTGTGTGTAAGGGTAGTTTGATGGTAAAGGTACTGCCACGTCCCTGGGTTGATTTGACTTCAATACTGCCGCCGTGGCGTTCACTGATAATAAAATAAGCAATGGATAGCCCCAGGCCAGTGCCAG
>CAMLRI010000230.1 GCA_946482385.1 uncultured Cellvibrio sp. | reverse complement strand
GCCAGTGCGGTCACGCAGTTCTTTTACCAGTGCAGGAGTAACAGCGCTCATGGTTTATTCCTCAATAAAAGTGTTCGAATTCAGGTTGCAAAAAGGGGGCCTAGCCCCCTCTTTCGACTTACCCCGCTGGCACAAAGGCTAACGGGGATTTATGGTCGTTTAATGACTGAGATTACTCAGCAGCGCCGTCTTCAGCCGCTACGTATTCATCTTTGTTGGGCACAGCAGAGGCAGACTTGGAACCTTCCAGGCAAGCGTCGGCAATGGCAGTCACATAGAGTTTGATAGCGCGGATGGCGTCGTCGTTACCGGGGATTACATAGTCAACGCCTTCGGGATTGCTATTGGTGTCCACGATACCGATAACTGGAATGCCCAGCTTGTTGGCTTCCTGGATGGCGATGCGCTCGTGATCAACGTCGATTACGAACATAGCGTCAGGCAGGCCGCCCATGTTTTTGATACCACCGATGGAACGCTCAAGCTTTTCCATATCGCGGCTGCGCATCAGCGCTTCTTTTTTGGTCAGTTTGGCAAAAGTGCCATCCTGGCTTTGTGCAGCCAGTTCACCCAGGCGACGGATAGAGGCGCGAATGGTTTTGTAGTTGGTGAGCATGCCGCCCAACCAGCGATGACTAACAAAAGGCTGGCCAGCGCGCTCAGCTTGCTCTTTGATGGTTTTTTGCGCAGCGCGCTTGGTACCAACAAACAGGATTTTTTTCTTTTGTGCAGCCATTTGAGTGATCAGATTCAGCGCTTCGTTGAAAGCGGGAACTGTGTGCTCAAGGTTGATAATGTGAATTTTGTTGCGGGCGCCGAAGATGTACTTGCCCATCTTGGGGTTCCAGTAACGGGTTTGGTGACCAAAGTGGACACCGGCGGACAGCATATCGCGCATGCTTACTTGTGGCATAGCTAGGTTTCCTATACGGGTTAGGCCTCCACACACCCCGCTCACCAACCCTGGCCTTAGCCGGGGCACCCAGGTTTCGCGTGTCGGTGCGTGTGTGACATTCAGGGTTAATATGCCTTTTATTCAACAGAAAAAAAGGCCATCTTGGCAGGAAAACCGGGCGGATTTTGACCAGCTCCCGCAAAGAGGCGCGCTTTATACCACAGATACCCTATACAGTTAAACCAAAACTTGCCGACCGCTTAACAATTCACTACACATCTGCGACTGGGCTTGCGGCCTTGCCACTTGTACACTAGTGTCGCACAGATCAACATATTGGATGCTCGGCACTGCCTGCCGCAACATCACCAAGGAGTTGTTATTCCATGAAAGAAACCTGGCGCTGGTTTGGCCCCGCCGACCCCATTTCGCTCACCCATATCGCCCAAGCGGGCGCCACTGGCATAGTGACCGCCCTGCACCATATCCCCACCGGGCAGGCCTGGCCTTTGGCGGAAATACTGGAACGCAAACACTTGATTGAAGCCCAGGGACTGGAGTGGTCAGTGGTGGAAAGCATTCCCCTGCACAACGACATCAAAACCCGCAGCGGCAACTACCGTCTTTATATAGAGAATTACCAAACCAGCCTGCGCAATCTGGCGGCGGCAGGTGTTTACGACGTTTGCTACAACTTTATGCCGGTCGTCGACTGGACCCGCACCAACCTCAACTACACATTGCCCAACCAAAGCCAGGCGCTGCGCTTTGAGATGAGCGACTTTGCCGCCTACGACGTTTACCTGCTGCAACGCCCCGGCGCAGCGGCAGATTACCAGCCCGAAGTCCTGGCCAAAGCCAAAGCGCGCCTGGATGCCATGAGCCCTGAGGAGCAGGCCCTGCTGGAAAAAAACATTATCGCCGGCCTGCCCGGTGGCGAGGGTTCCTACAACCGCGCCGGGATAAGTGCCGCTATCGACCAGTTTATCCAGCTGGGTAATGATGGAATGCGCGCCAACCTCTTCGCCTTTTTGCGCGAGATTGTCCCGGTGGCCGAGGCCGCTGGCGTGCGCCTGGCCATCCACCCCGACGACCCACCCTTCTCCCTGTTTGGCTTGCCGCGAGTGGTGTCCACCGCCGCCGATGCCCGCGCCCTGCTGCAGGCGGTGCCCAGCCCGGCTAATGGCCTGACCCTCTGCGCCGGCTCCTACGGCGCCCGCTGCGATAACGACCTGGTGGCCATGGCCCGCGAATTTGGCGAGCGCATCTACTTTGTCCACCTGCGCAATATCAAGCGGGAGGAGGATGGTTCCTTTTACGAATCCGAGCACCTGGATGGCGACAACGACATGGTCGGACTGGTAGATGCACTACTCGATGAAGAGGAGCGCCGCCGCCAGCAGGGCAGCAAGTTGCCGCCGATTGCCATGCGCCCCGACCATGGCCACCTAATGGGCGACGAGCTGGGGCAACCGGGTATCAACCCCGGCTACTCCTACGCGGGAAGGCTCAAGGGCCTGGCGGAGCTGCGCGGCGTTATCCATACCCTCAGCACCCTGCGCCAGCGCCAGCAGCTGCGCCACTGAGCTGCCCACCGCACTGAGCATTTCCCGCTATATAGGCAATAGAGGATTGATCTTGGTCAAACCCCTGCCGAATCGTTTAGAATGCGGCACTTTCGCAACGTCCTAGCCCAAGTGTTGAGCCGGGGCCACAGACTTCGAGATTGCCCTCACCCATGTCAGTTACTATCAAAACTCCGGAAGAAATCGAAAAAATGCGCATCGCCGGCCGCATGGCCGCCGAAGTGCTGGAAATGATTGGCCCCCATGTGCAACCCGGGGTAACCACCGCCGAGCTGGACAAGCTCTGCCACGACCACATAGTTAATGTGCAAAAAGCCATTCCCGCCTGCCTGGGCTATCGCGGTTTCCCCAAATCCATTTGCACCTCGGTCAACCAGGTGGTGTGCCACGGCATACCCTCCGAGAAAAAAGTGCTCAAAAATGGCGACATCATCAATATTGATGTCACTGTGATCTACGAGGGCTACCACGGCGACACCAGCGCCATGTACTTTGTCGGCACCCCCGCCCCCCATGCCGAGCGATTGGTGAAAGTCACCCAGGAGTGCATGTACAAAGCCATCCAATTGGTAAAACCCGGCTGCCGCCTGGGCGATATTGGCCATGTGATCCAGCAACACGCCGAAGCCAATTACTATTCCGTGGTACGCGAATACTGCGGCCACGGTATTGGCAAGGTTTTCCACGAAGACCCACAAATCCTCCACTACGGCCGCCCCGGCACCGGCATGGAATTAAAAGAGGGCATGTGCTTCACCATCGAGCCGATGATCAACGCCGGCAAACCCAACACCAAACTCAAATCCGATGGTTGGACCGTGGAAACCAAAGATGGCCGCTTATCGGCCCAGTGGGAGCACACCATGGTCGTTACCAAAGATGGGGTAGAAATACTGACCAAACGCAGCGACGAAACCTTTTAACACCAGCCTCACCATTCAACAGGCTGTACGCCAGGGAAGGCTCACATCTCGTCCACCAAACCGCACTGACTTCCCCCTGAGGAACAACCGAGCCTATGTCGATCTCCACGGTGCCTTACTTCGAACGCCCCCTGTTTTTTTTCGACCAAAGTCGCTTTCGCCGCGCCTTGGATCAACAGCCGGTTATCACTGTATTTAAAGACGCCCTCAGCGCCGCCAGCGTGCAATTCAACCGCCGCTTTATTGAAGGCGAAGACATACGCACCCTGGTGTACGAACGCGCCCTGTTTATCGACTGCATGCTGCACTATGCCTGGCACCAATTCAGCTGGCCGGAGCACATCAGCCTCGAAGCCGTAGGCGGCTATGGCCGCGGCGAGCTGCACCCAGGTTCAGATATAGATTTGCTGATTCTCCACCGCAGCCAGGTGGTTGCGCAGTGCAAAGACAATATTGAGCGCTTTTTAACCCTGCTGTGGGATATAGGCCTGGAAATTGGCAGCAGTGTGCGCACCGTTGCCCAAACGATTGAAATTGCGCGCAGCGACATTACTGTCGCCACCAATATTATGGAATCGCGCACCCTGGTAGGCGATGTATCCCTGCGCCAGGAATTGATGCAACAATCATCCCCCGACAACATCTGGTCAGCGGAAGAGTTTTTCCGCGCGAAATACGACGAGCAAGTCGAGCGCCACAAAAAATACAACGATACCGAATACAACCTCGAACCCAATATCAAAAACGCCCCCGGCGGCCTGCGCGACATCCAAACCATCAGCTGGGTCACCAAGCGTTTCTTCGGTGTGCGCACGCTTAAGCAACTGGAAGGCAAGGGCTTTTTTACCGACGAAGAATTTTCCCTGCTCAATTCCGGCGAGGAGTTTTTGTGGCGGGTGCGCTACGCCCTGCACATGGTAGCCAAGCGCCCGGAAGAGCGCTTGCTGTTCGACCACCAGCGCGAAATTGCCAAGCTATTTGGCTACAGCGATAGCCACGAAGGCCTGGCGGTTGAGCAGTTCATGCACAAGTACTACCGCACTGTGCTGGCACTGCGCGAATTAAACGATGTGGTGCTGCAATTTTTGTCGGAAGCCATTCTGCAAAAAGGCAAAACCAAAAACGTAGTATCGATTAACGAGCGCTTCCAACTGCGCGATAACTATATCGAAGCCACCCACACCTATGTGTTCGAGGAAAACCCCTCGGCGCTGCTGGAAATGTTTGTGCTCATGGCGCAAGACCCGCATATCGAAGGTGTGC
>CAMLRI010000229.1 GCA_946482385.1 uncultured Cellvibrio sp. | reverse complement strand
ATTAGTGTCACCCATTGAGTATTGGGCATACTTGGCAGTCCACACCACTGGACCAAACTTCCGACTCAGGCTCAAATCAATTTCATCACCCAAATCCACACTACCTTCATCAGAATCAAATTTGTGATAGCTCACCAATGCCTGGGCGCCTGCAAAGGTCACACCCACATTGAAATAGGTATCCTTGATACCCACAGTCGGCGTAGTGAGGAATTTATCCGCCCAACCCTGGAAGGCATGCAAGGTGGCCAAAGGCGTAGCAAACCCATAGGCGCCATCATCGGAGCCGAGAATTTCATGCCCCAGAGTGAAGCTATAGCGTTTAATGTTGTAAGTGGCTTCTGCCAACAGATAGTCGGCTTCAAAAGCCTCATCGGTACCGGCATCTTTTTGCTTCGCATATTCCAGGTTGTACAGGAAGGATTCCCCCAGAGTGCCCTGCCAACGCACACCGAAGGTATCGCTGATCAGCCCTTTCTGCGAAAGGGGATCATTCACATCCAGCAAATAGGCATAGCCAATTAATTTACCCGCCGAAAAACCCGTGTAACTGCCATTAAGTACATGGCTATCCATATGTAGATTACCCAACGCAGGGTTGGCATCACCAAAAATACGATTCACGTTTTTAATGTAGGCATAAGTAAAATTCGTGTAGCGAATGGTTTTGTTGGTCCAAGACAAACCATCATAAGTTTGTTCATCCTGGCGCCAACCCACATTGCCAATAAAACGGGAATTATCGAGCAGCAAACGTTGGCGACCGTATTTTACTTGGTTATTAAATGTGGTGTAGGAGACAAACGCCTGATTAGCCTCTGTACCAACTGGATCTGCAATTACTGCCACAGTAGCTCGTTGCCCATGAAGAGGATCAACCGAGTTGGGCGACGTGCGGTAATCAACATCATTGGTCATTTCGGCGATGTTATCGAACTCAGCAAAAAAACCAAAACCATTCCAGGCACCAGATTGATATGAAATACGCGAGCGAGTAGTCCAAGCATCTGCTTCGCGATCAGTACTGGTGTTAAGCACATCTTCAGTCACATCTTCAAAGCGGGAGCGGACATTTACTTTTACCGAGCTACCCTGTTGCAGCGATTCAGTAAAAGTTTTAGCGGAAACCTGCGGAGCAGTACAAACCAATGAACCTATTGCTGCTGCCAGAAGATGAAGCGTGTATTTTTTCATAGAGCCTTCTCCAGAAGATGTGCGTGTGGGTTTAATTAGTACCCGTCAAACTGTGCACCAACCGCAATCGGTTCACAGCTGCACAAAAATTCCGTATCACTTTTTTGTGCATTCAGACGTGACTGATATGCACTTGAGCAAGGCCTATGCCAAGTACAAACTTACGCGCAACAAACCGAAATAACTCATTGCTTTTCAACGAGATATAAAAAATCAAAAAAAATAATGCGAAAAAAATGATTTTTTTTATGCGCACTTAATTGGTGACGAACCAGTTTTTATCGCTCCATTTTCAAACAAAGCCTAAAATCCATCTGCACTTTTATGGAACCATTTTCTGCACCATCATTTTTTGTCGTGCACAGCTTTAAAGCGCGCATAAAAAAGGCCGCATCGAGTGCGGCCTTTTTGGGGTGGATAAAACAACCGAATTAACAGAGCCCCCAGGTGGCTCCCTGGGCGCGCCCCTTTTCGATATAGACATTGGCAAAGCTCACATCCATAGCCCCATTAGCCACCAAGGCGAAAGGCTCCAGAATTAAGGCAAACAACTCATGGGGCTGGCGAGACAAACCAAAATCTGTACCCGCTGCCGGGAAGCAATGCAAGTCGACACGCAGACTTACCCAGCCCCTGCCCTCCAATTCACGCAACAAAGCGGTAAGCTCAACCTGGGAAAAACAGGAAGGGCCGCAACCAATGCGCACAAATGCCTGGCCTTGCGGCGCCAAATCGACACGCAGATCGAAAAACAACGCCGAATCAGCTTCGTAGTAATCGCTCAAAACCTGGCGATTAAGTGTGGACAGCGCCACCAAACCTTCACCATTGCCATTCCAGCGCACACGACGGGCATCTTCTTGCACCTCTTTATCCAAAGTTTCAACGTTCAGGGTAGAAACCCTGGCGCTGTTGCCATTCATAAAGGTGCGGTCATTGCAGTTGCCCTCTAAGAGGATGTTGTAATTGCCCATGGGGCGGCGCCTGAACAACTCCAGGCGCTGGCTGCTGGCCGCCAGCACAACCCCCTCCTCACTGAGGTGATCACTAAGGCGATCCTGCTCGCCATAGCGCAAGCCATAACCATAGGGAAACAGCGGGTCATAATCCTGATCGCCAAGATTGAGCGGCCCCTGATCCGGGCGTTTGGGCCAGGAGAAGGTTAAACGCCCCTGGATGGGATAGTGCACAGCACCATCGGCGCCAGTGAAGATCACATCGGCAACCCCAGCCCCCTCGGTGCCCGGCTGCCACACAACAACAAAGGCATCGGCAGCGTTGAGCTCGCGGTTGACCCACATAGGGCGCCCGGTGATAAACAGGGCTAGCACCGGAATCCCCTCGGCCTTGAGCCGGCGCAGTAACTCCAGGTCGCGAGTATCGCCCGCCTTTAACAGTTGATGCTGGATATCGCCTTGCATTTCCGCGTAAGGGTCTTCACCAAAAATTACTATGGCCACATCCGGTTTTGCCTGATATTGCCCTTCGGGATTCAGCTCCGCCTGGCCTCCCGCCGCCGTTACGGCAGCCTCAATTCCCATCCACAGGGTAGTGGCGCCAGGAAAATCAGCCATGGTATTGCCGGTACCCTGCCAGTTCACCGACCAGCCACCGGTTTGCTTGCTGATATTGTCGGCGCCGTCGCCGGCAACCAATACCCGGCACTTGGGCGACAGCGGCAGCAGGTTGTTTTTGTTTTTCAGTAACACCAGGGATTCGCGCACCGCTTGGCGCGCCACGGCGCGATGCTCGGCAGCTCCCAATAGCTCATCGTGCCCCGCCAATGGGCGCTGCGAGGGCAACCCCTTACGCCACAGCTGGGCACGCAGTTTGACCCTCAGGATACGGCGCACCGCATCCTCTATGCGACCAAGCGGGATGACGCCTGTGCGAGCCTGCTCCAGGGTGTTGTGATAGAGGGTTTTCCAGCGCGGATCGGGAACCATAAACATATCCAGGCCGGCATTAATGGCTTGGGGGCAATCGAGCACACTGGCGCCCTCAACAAAACCGTGGCCATTCCAGTCGCCCACCACAAAGCCATCAAAGCCCATTTGTTCTTTTAATACCGTTGTTAGCAGGTAGTGGTGGCCGTGCATATGCTCGCCCTGCCAACTGCTAAAGGAAGCCATCACCGTTTGCACACCTGCCTCTATGGCGCTGTAGTAGCCGGCGGCATGGATTTGCAGCAACTCCTCTTCACTGGCCAGACAATCGCCCCTGTCTATACCGTTGTGGGTGCCGCCATCGGCAAGGAAATGTTTGGCGGTGGCCACCACCTGGTGCCCGCCCAAAAAACTCTCCCCCTGGGCATCACCCTGCAGACCACTGACCATGGCACTGGCATAAAGCTTCACTATGGCGGGGTCTTCGGAGTAGGACTCGTAAGTGCGCCCCCAGCGGTCATCGCGCGCCACCGCCACGGTTGGGGAGAAATCCCAATCCAGGCCGGTCACCGCGATTTCACGGGCAGTAATCTCGCCAATGCGACGAATCAAGTCAGGGTTGTGGGTGGCACCCAGGGCGATGTTGTGGGGAAACAGGGTGGCGCCGACAATATTGCCCACCCCGTGCACCGCATCTGTGCCCCATATAATAGGTATGGCCACACGGCCATCACTGTCATCCATAGACGCCTGATAATAGGCATCGGCCATGGCCAGCCAGTCAGCGGCCTTGGCATAGCGGTTGCCATTAGGCACAGAGCCGCCGCCGTTGAGCACGGAACCCACATGGTAGTTTTTGACGTCTTCGGGGGTCAGGTGGCGGATCTCCGCCTGGATCATCTGGCCAATCTTTTCTTCCAGACTCATGCTCGCCAGCAGCCTATCAACCTCTGCCTCCAAGGCAGCATCTCGCTTCACCCGACTGGTGACTTTGGGCCAGAACACTCGTAAACCTCCGCATTGCCCCAGGCATATTGTTTAAATGACTATTATGCCTTCTCCGGCACCCGCTCAACCAGGGCAAATTGCAACCTGGCCACCTCCAATGATTTTTCAGGCAAATTACTATTAATTGACAGCGCTGTCAATTGAAGGATAGGGCACAACGCAAAACTTAAACGGGAGCCGCTCCCATCAAGTGTGCTATCCTCGGGCGCGAAAAAACCGCTTAAAACAAGGCGGCAGACAACAACAACCTATACTGCCGCTAATCCACCAACACAAAGCTTTGGCTAGAAAAACAATGAGGAGTCTCATGAACCTGTTACTGGTTGCAGATATCGGCGGCACCAATGCGCGTTTCGGTCTGGTTGAGTTTGATCCGGCGCACGCCCGCATCAACTACACAGCTCAACGTCAAATCACCCTGCGCTGCGCCAACTACCCCGACATGGCCAGCATGATCAAAGCCTGCTGCGCTGAATTTGGCATTAGCATGCCTGCGCATGCCTGTTTGGCGATTGCCGGCCCCATTGAACACGGCAAGGCATCCATGACCAACCTGGGTTGGACCTTTGCCATCGACAGC
>CAMLRI010000228.1 GCA_946482385.1 uncultured Cellvibrio sp. | reverse complement strand
TAGAGGTTGGACATGCCCGCACCGCCGGCGTCTATGGCGGTACCCACCCGCACAGCGCCGCCAGCACCGCCGGCCACATAGGTGCCGGGGTTTTCTTGCTGGTGGTTGCCGCCGCCCACTTCTGAAAGCACCAGGATCAGGGTGTTATCCAGCAGGGTGCCGCCGTAGGCAGCGTCGGGGCGCGCGGCCAGCTCGGTCATCAGGTAGGCCACCAGCATGTTGTACCAGCGCGATTGGGAGTCGAACAGGCTGGACTCGTTGTGCGAGCTGACATGGCTGCGGGTTTCGTTGTAATCCAAACCGGGCATGACGCCATAACTACCCATGTAGGAATGCAGATCGGGAAAGTTGATTTTGAGCGATTCATCCTGGGCGCCCATAAATTGGAAGCTGGCGACGCGGGTGATGTCGGCCTGGAACGCCATGGCGATGTTGCGCATTTGCGCCCGGGCGATGGCATCGGCATCGGCATTTACCCCAGTCATACCTATGGTTGGGCGGCTGAAACCCGAGCCCACATCAATGGTGCTCTGCAGTGCATTTTGGTAGTAGTTGAGCGCCTCTTCGTGGCTGAGCAGCTTGCCCTGTTGGGTGATGTTGAGGCTGTTGGCCTGCAGCAGGTCGAGGTTTTCATGCAGGCCTTCCAGCACCCGCAGGCGGCGCGCCTTATCCGGATCGTTGCTGCTTGATCCGCCCTGTACCACATCGGCCAGCAGGTTGTCGTACACCTGTTGCGGGTTGTCGGGGGTTTGGATTTTGGTGCCGTTGCGGTCGGTAAAGGGCATGTGGTCGGCGTTGATGGCGCGGCTCGACCAGACACCCACATGCATGTTGTTGGTGAGGCGCCCGCCCAGGGCTTCACCCAGGGCGACGTCGAAACTGGGCGCGCCCCACTGGCCGCCAGAGAAAACCCCACGGCAGGATTCCGGGTGGCTGGAGCTGCCGCCGTGGCCTACCAGGGTGAGGTTTTTGATTGGCATTACCCGGCTGGCATGGCCGCCCAGGTGTTGCAGGGGGCTGGTGCCCAGGCTGCTGGTGCTTACCGCGCCCAGGCTGTAGGAGTGCCATTTATCGCGCACACAGCCGTTGGGGTAGTAGACCATGACAAAGCGCTTGGCGCGGTTGGTTTGTGCGAATACCTCGGACGACAGCAAAAACTGGCTGGCAAAGGCGGTGGTTAAACCTGCCTTGGCCAGGGTGCGGAGGAAATCGCGACGCTGCATATGGTTGGTTAAGAGTTTCATAAGTCCCCCGCGATTACTTGCGCAATGTGTAGTTTTTGGTTTGGGTAAATTGCACCATCAAGTCGAGCAAGCTGGTATTGCCGCCGCTTTTGAAGGTTTCGCCAAATACCCGCAGGGTACAACTGTCTTCCGCTTTTTCGTGCTGGCCACGGGCGTATCTGTACCACTGGCGCGCATAACAGGCTTTGCTGTTGCTGCTATCGGCAACCAACTCCATCAGCTCATCCATACCCTGGTAATTCACCACTGGCTCGGCGGAGGACAAGTAGGTTTCCGCCGAATTGAGGCTGCCGATGTAACCCAGGGCATTGATGGGCTTAACCTGGCCGCTGTCGGTGGTTTCGGTGGTGACAAAAATACCGTAGGCGTTGTAGTTCTCCAGGCCAAAACCTATGCCGTCGATGTACTGGTGGCAGGATTCGCAACCGTCTTTCAGGTGCGCGTGCTCAAAGCGTTCGCGCACTGTCAGGGTTGGGTCTTCAATCGGTTTGAGCTCCGCACCAATGGGTGGTGGCGGGAAGTCCTGGCAGAGCAGGCTGTGGCGCACAAACAAGCCGCGTTTTACCGGGTGGGTTTTTTCCGAGGCGGATTGGATCGCCAGTACACCGGCGTGGCCGAGAATACCGCGACGCTCGCTGTTGTTACCCGTGTAGTTGACGCGCTGCATACCCGTGCCGCCCGGCCAGGTGAGGCCATAGTGGGTGGCGAGTTGCTGGGTCATGTAGCTGTAGTCGGCGGTGAGCAGGTCTTCGTAACGGCCGCCTTCAAACACGGTGCGCTTCACAAACTCGATGGTCTCGGCCTTCATGTCGGCTTTGAGGCTGTTGCTCAGCGCGGTGGTTTTGATCTCTTTATCCAAATCCAACCAGCCGGTGATAAAGCGCTCGAAGGCAACCTTGGCTTTGGGGTCCTGCAGCATTTGGCTGACCTTGGTGGCGATTTGCGCCGGGGTGCTCAGCTGACCTGCATCTGCCGCTGCCATCAGGCTGGCATCGGGCGTGGTTGCCCAGTAGGTGTAGGAGAGCATGGCCGCCACTTCATAGTCGGTCAGTTCGTAATAGCCGCTGCCATTGGCCACACCCACCTCGGAGCGGTAAAGCATGCTGGGCGAGGAGAGGATCGCCGTCAGCAGCCCCAGATTGCCCTGGGCTGTGTGCAGCGCTACCAGTTGGGTCACCTCACTGCTGGTTAGTGGGCGGCGGAAGGCGCGCTTGCCGAAGGTTTGCACAAAACAGGTGGCGTTGCTGCAACCGGGGGTGAGGCTATACATATTGCTCACCATGGCCGCCGCCGCTTCTGCCGCTAACACATAGCCCTTGGCGTAGTCGTTGGTGAATACGGCATTGGCATTGGTTTTAAAGCCATTGACCGGCAGGTCGGCGGGGATGCGGCCTGTAGTCACATCCACATTACCGGTTAGGCCGAGCAGGTCGCGCACTGAGTTGTTGTACTCCAGGGTCGACAACAAACGGAAGCTGCGATCCTGGGGCACCATGTCAGTAAGGCTATTGGCATCGCACACACCGGCCGGGGCGATAAAGGCTTCATCCAGAATCATGCTGGCAATGCTGCTGGCACAGCTGCCAGTACAGCTACCCGCACCGCCCAATGGCATATTGAGGGCGATGTAATTGGCCAGGGATTCCTGGGTGTAGCGGCTTTGCAGATCCTGCAGTGATGGGCTGCCCTGACCGTCGGCACCGTGGCAACCCGTACAGCCTTGGCTGGTGTAGTGGCTGCGGCCCACCTGGTGCTCATCGGTGATGGCATCAAATACCGCCAGCAGGGTGAGCGACAGGGCATTGCCCACCACCATTTTGGTATTGGCGCTGGTGGCATCCAACAGGTAGGGCGCACCTGTACCTTCCCAGCGTACAAAGCTCATGCCGGGGCCGGCCTCGTTGGCTTTGATATCCACCAGGGTGCCGGGCACAAAGAGTTTGCCGCTGAGGTTGGCGCTGCCACCCAGGGTAACTGTGCCGTTACCTACCTGAACCTGGGTGCCCGCCTCTACCGAGGCCATGGGCGGTTCAGCGGTGAGCCAGGCGGCGTCGTACCAGCTGGGCTGGGCCTGATTAACAGTATCGCCCTGGCTATGCTGGTTGGCGCCGTTGTTGCTGAAGATCAGCAGGGTATTACCACTGGTATTGGCCCAGGCAGCGGGGATAACCAGCTTGTACCAGCCTGCACCGTACTGGCTGGCCAGTTCGGTGAGGGCTGCGCCCGGCCAGGGGCCAGTGCGCGGGGTGATAACCCCGCCCTGATTGGTCCACACATAGGCCGACAGGGTGCCCCAGGCAGCGGGCTTTTTCACATAGACATACTGCCCCTGGCCCAGGCCAGTGATGCTGTAGCTGGTGGTAATACCGTTGTAGCTGGCGCTGATGGTGGCCGTGCCGGCGGTGGTGCCGCCAGTAACCAGGCCAGCGGCAGACACACTGGCCACTGCCGGGTTACTGCTGTTCCAGCTAACGCTTGAGGTGAGGCCAAGCTGGCCTTCACCGGCGGTAGCCACTACCACCAACTGATGGGTTTCGCCGGCCAGCAGTTTCTTGTCGGCAGCCCCCACAATTGCCAGAGCGGTGACCGGGTTGGAGGCGGGCACCACCTGCAACTCAACACTATCGCTATAGCCATCGGCGCTGGCGGTAATGGTGACTATGCCAGCCGCCAGGGCGGTCAGGTTGATGGCGGCGCCGGTTTTGCCAGCGGTGGAGATGATGCTGGCATTGCTGCTTGTCCAGCTTACGCTGCCAGCTACCGGCAGCTTGGTGCCATTGCTGTACACCGCCGCCAGGCTTAAGCCCACCACTTCGTTTACTTCCGGGCTGGTTTTGGTAGTGGTTAGCTCTATGCCGGTTTGCACCACATCCACACCCAGGTCATTAATCCAGGAGCGGAACAAGGCTTCAGCCTCGGGGTTAGTCAACACCGAGCCATAGGGCATACGCATACCCGCACCGGTTTGATAGTTGTACACCGTACTGTTGGCCGGAATACCCGGCACCACACGGCTCTTATGGTTGAGCAGGTTCATGGATTCCAGCGCTGTGTCGTAGCGCATATCCATGCCGTCAGCAGTGGCGCCGCCATGGCAGTGGGCGCAGTTGGTATGCAGATAGGCCTTGGCGCGGTCGGTGAGATCGGCGCTATTGTCGCTGGGGGCGGCAAACTTGTCGTAGCTGCTGGCACTGCCAATGGCCGTGCTAAACAGGCCAATACTGTTGAAAACGCTCAACTGGTTGCCATCGACACCCTGGTAACTGAACTGGCCGTTGAGCTGGCGGGTGTGCATGGCCAGGGGGCTGGTATTGCCCTGGGCATCTTTATGGCAGCCGCTACAGCTGCTGCCGCTTTCTACTTTGCGCGCCACACTGACCACACCGCCATCGGGCACCACGGTAGATTCCGTCACCAAATCTGC
>CAMLRI010000227.1 GCA_946482385.1 uncultured Cellvibrio sp. | reverse complement strand
GAGGATACGCAGCATACGGCGCAGCGGCTCAGCGGCACCCCACAACAACTGATCACCTACAGTAAACGCCGACAGGTATTGTGGCCCGATGTTCATCTTGCGCAGGCGACCCACCGGGATATTCAGGGTGCCAGTCACCTTGGTTGGTGTCAGGTCACGCATACTGGCCTCGCGCTCATTGGCCACCACACTTGCCCATGGGTTGGCATTGGCAATCAGAGCCTCGATGTCCGCAATAGGCACATCTTTATTCAACTTGATAGTCAACGCCTGGCTGTGGCAGCGCATGGCACCGATACGCACACAAAGGCCATCCACAGGAATCGGGTTACCACTGCGCCCCAGAATCTTGTTGGTTTCCGCCTGCCCTTTCCACTCTTCTTTGGATTGGCCAGTTTCCCACTGCTTGTCGATGTAAGGTAGCAGGCTGCCCGCCAGAGGATGGCCAAAGTTAGCCTTGGGCAACTCATCCCCACGCATGGTTTCGGCGATGATGCGATCGATTTCCAGGATGGCGGATTTGGGATCAGCCAATTTATCCGCCACAGAGGCGTGCAGAGCCCCCATTTGCGAGATCAGCTCGCGCATGTTTTGCGCGCCTGCGCCCGATGCCGCCTGGTAGGTCATGGAAGACACCCACTCCACCAAACCGGCATGGAACAAGCCTCCCAGGCCCATCAACATCAGGCTCACGGTGCAGTTGCCACCAATATAGTTTTTTACGCCATTGGCGATGCCATTTTTGATAACGTCGCTATTAACCGGGTCGAGGATGATGATGGCATCGTCCGCCATACGCAGGCTGGATGCCGCATCAATCCAGTAACCTTTCCAACCGGCTGCGCGCAACTTGGGGAAAATTTCATTGGTGTAGTCGCCACCTTGGCAAGTAACAATGGCATCCAACAGTTTCAGGTCATCTACGGAATAGGCATCTTTCAATGCCGGTAAGCCACTGGCTACCGCCGGGGCAGCGCCACCCACATTGGAGGTGGTAAAAAATACCGGTTCAATATCGGCAAAATCGCCCTCTGCCTGCATACGCTCCATCAGGACGGAGCCCACCATACCGCGCCAACCTACAAAACCTACTTTCATCTCAATCTCTCTTTAGTGTCTCAGCAAAAATCAATTCAGAGCGGCAACTACAGCATCGCCCATTTGTGAGGTAGATACTTTGGTCGTACCTTCGGTATATATATCTGCCGTGCGATAGCCTTGGTCCAGAACCTTGCCTACTGCAGTTTCAATGGCATCGGCCACTTGGGGGTAACCCAGGGAGTAACGCATCATCATGGAAACGGACAATATGGTCGCCAAAGGGTTGGCGATATTCTGGCCGGCGATATCCGGTGCCGAACCGTGACAGGGTTCGTACATGCCTCGGCCATCTTTATCCAGTGAAGCCGAAGGCAGCATACCTATGGAGCCTGTCAACATGGCAGCAGCGTCGGACAAAATATCACCAAACATGTTGCCAGTCACTAATACATCGAACTGCTTGGGCGCACGAACCAACTGCATAGCGGCGTTATCCACATACATATGGGACAGCTCCACATCGGGATACTCTTTGTGAAGATTATCCATCACCTCACGCCAGAGCATGGTCGCCTCCAACACATTGGCCTTATCCACAGAGCAGACTTTGCGGTTGCGTTTGCGGGCCATTTCAAAGGCCGTGCGGCCGATGCGGATAATTTCACTCTCGGAGTATTTGTAGGTGTTGTAACCTTCGCGCTCACCGTTTTCGAGGACACGGATACCGCGCGGCTCACCAAAATAAATACCGCCCGCCAGCTCCCGCACAATCAGAATATCCAAACCGGAAACCACCTCGGGCTTAAGCGATGAGGCATCCACCAGTTGCGGGTAAAGCAGCGCCGGGCGCAGGTTGGCATAAAGGCCAAGCTGGGAGCGAATTTTCAACAGACCCTTTTCCGGGCGAATAGCGCGGTCGAGCTTATCCCATTTGGGGCCACCCACAGCGCCCAGCAGAATGGCATCGGCCTGGCGCGCTTTTTCCAGGGTGGAATCCGCCAGGGGAACACCGTAGGCATCAATGGCACAGCCGCCCATATGGTCGCTCTCAAACGTCAGGCCCAGGTCAAATTTGGCATTGACCAGATCCAACACCTTGCGTGCCTCGCGCACAATTTCCGGGCCTATGCCGTCGCCTTCCAGAATTAAAATATGTTTACCCACAATATAACTCCCAATGATGAATTTTTATTTGACCACATCAAACAACCAGGGCGCTTCGGCACGGCGTTTGGTTTCGTAAGCGCGGATTTTATCGGCGTGTTCAAGAGTCAAGCCGATGTCATCCAAACCATTCAACAAACAGTGCTTGCGGAAGGCATCTATTTCGAAAGAAAAACTTTCGCCTGTTGGCGTAGTAACAGTTTGCGCCGCCAAATCAATCTTTAAGCGGTAGCCTGCACTGGCGTACATTTCGCGAAATAATTGGTCGACGATTTTTTCATCCAACACAATGGGCAATAAACCATTTTTAAAACAGTTGTTAAAGAAAATATCGGCAAAGCTGGGGGCGATAACACTGCGAAAGCCGTAATCATCCAAGGCCCAGGGGGCGTGTTCACGGCTGGAACCGCAACCGAAGTTTTCGCGCGCCAACAATACACTCGCACCCTGATAGCGGGGGAAGTTCAACGGGAAATCCGCATTGAGCGGGCGACCTTCACAGCTTTGATCCGGTTTGCCTTCGTCGAGGTAGCGCAACTCATCAAACAGGTTTTTGCCAAAACCGGTGCGCTTAATCGATTTCAAAAATTGCTTGGGAATAATCATGTCGGTGTCGACATTGGCGCGATCCATAGGCGCTGCCAAGCCATCTAACACAGTAAAACTTTTCATCTCGGCAACTCCTCTTAATTAAATGTGCGAACGTCGACAAAATGGCCGGCGATGGCCGCCGCCGCCGCCATAGCCGGGCTGACCAAGTGGGTGCGACCACCGTAACCCTGGCGCCCTTCAAAGTTGCGGTTGGAGGTGGATGCGCAATGCTCGCCCGCCCCCAACTTGTCGGCATTCATGGCCAAGCACATGGAGCAACCTGGCTCGCGCCATTCGATACCGGCTTCGATAAAAATTTGATGCAAGCCTTCCGCCTCAGCCTGTGCTTTTACCGCGCCGGAGCCGGGCACTACTATGGCTTCTTTTACCGATGCCGCTTTTTGCTTGCCCTTCACCACCGCAGCGGCCGCACGTATATCTTCGATACGCGAGTTAGTGCAGGAGCCAATAAATACGCGATCCACATGGATGGACGTAATCGGTTGGTTGGGCTGCAAACCCATGTATTCCAGGGCGCGGATCATATCCTTGCGCTTAACCGGGTCCGCCTCATTAGCGGGATCGGGAACCTTGTCCTCCACGGAAACCACCATCTCGGGTGAGGTACCCCAGCTCACTTGGGGCTTGATATCGGCGCCATTGAGTTCAATCACTGCATCAAAATGCGCACCTTCGTCGCTGACATAATTTTTCCAGTCGGCCACCGCCTTTTCCCACAAGTCGCCTTTGGGGGCGTAGGTTCTGCCCTGAACATAGTCGATAGTGGTTTGATCCACAGCCACCATACCGGCGCGGGCGCCCGCTTCGATGGCCATGTTGCATACGGTCATACGGCCTTCCATGCTCATATCGCGGAATACCTGGCCGCCAAACTCCATCGCGTAACCTGTGCCGCCGGCGGTGCCGATTTTGGCGATGATGGCGAGCACCACATCTTTGGGGGTTACACCCAGGCCGAGCTTGCCATCCACTTTGATGAGCATGTTTTTCATTTTTTTGGCCACCAAACATTGGGTCGCCATCACATGCTCTACCTCACTGGTGCCTATGCCGTGGGCCAAGGCGCCCAAGGCGCCGTTGGTGGCGGTGTGGGAGTCGCCGCAAACGACCGTCATACCCGGCAAACAGGCGCCAGTTTCAGGGCCGACCACATGCACAATGCCTTGGCGCTCGTCGTTGATTTTGAATTCAAGAATGCCGAATTCATCGCAGTTGTCGTCGAGGGTTTTCACCTGAATCAGGGATACCGGATCCTGGATACCACTCACGCCGTGGGCGCGCTCTTTTTGGGTGGTGGGAACATTGTGGTCGGGGGTAGCGAGGATGGAATCCACACGCCAGGGTTTGCGCCCCGCCAAGCGCAGGCCATCAAACGCCTGGGGGGAAGTCACTTCGTGAACTATGTGGCGATCGATATAAATCAACGCCGAACCGTCGTCACTTTGATGGACGAGGTGGGCATCCCAGAGTTTGTCGTAAAGCGTTTTGGCAGCCATGGTTTCTCTCCAGAAAAACAGCTAACAGGGTTGTTGTTGGAATGGATGGGATACTAAATCCCTAAAACTAATAAAACAAATTTATCTTTTTTATAAGTTGCATTACAAAAAGGAATACTATAAAAACCCATCTATGGATACCCAACACTTACAAGCCTTTGTTGCTATTGCCGAAAGCGGCTCCTTTTCCGGGGCGGCGGAGCAGCTGCACCTTACCCAGCCCGCCATCAGTAAACGCATTGCCCTGCTTGAGGAGCAAATACGCGCGCCGCTGTTTGATCGCATCGGCCGCCAAATCGCCCTGACCCAAGCCGGCCAGGTGCTGCTGCCCAAGGCCAAGCTGATCCTCAGCGAAGTGGATGCCGCCGCCCAGGCGGTG
>CAMLRI010000226.1 GCA_946482385.1 uncultured Cellvibrio sp. | reverse complement strand
GTGCTGTAGATGCCGACCTACAAACCTGTCCAGCCAAATTTGTATCTGTTGCTTTGTCGATGGAATAAACTCGGGGGCGCCATGGGCCGTTCTTAGGCAGCGGGCGCGTTTTAAGCTAAGGGGCTTGCTAGCTATATTGGCCAGGCTGCCAAGAATGTTTTCTTTTTGGCGGTGAGTGTGGATGATGTCTGGCTGGAATTTTTTTATGGTGCGGATTAATTCGCGCAATATTTGTAGGCTATTGAAATCCGCTTCCGGGATGATTTGCGTGTGAATATTGGCTTTTTTTAGCCGCTTGGCAAGTTCGCCATCGTTTAATAAAACAACATATAGCTGGGTATTAGCTGATAGTTGTTGCAATAGTGTGAACGCCTGGACTTCGGCACCCGCCCAAAGGTCGCCAGAAAGGATGTGCATGGCACGGATAGGTTGGTTTACACTGGGCATTCGACTAGCGTCCTTAGCATGTGGGCTTTTAAGGCTCGAATATTAACGGCTTGCGTAGATCAGGAAAAGCTTTTAGAGGATTAAAATGTTAGTACTTATGTTTTGGCTGGTGGCGATTGCTGCCATTTATAGCTATGTGCTTTACCCCTTGTTGTTGAAACTCTTGTTGTGGCGGCGCGGTGCAAAAAGTGTCGATAGGCTTGATCAGTCAACGGCTGCTATTAAATATTCATTGATTGTAACTGCCTACAATCAAGAGCGGCGTATCCGTGAAAAAATTGAAAACACCTTGCTGTTGGATTTTGATGCCGATCGGCTTGAGTTAATTGTTGCCTCTGACTGCTCTGAGGATGCAACGGATACCATCGTGAATGAGTATGCGCAGCGCGGTGTTCGCTTGGTGCGCGCTAAAGAGCGCTTGGGGAAAGAGAATGCCCAGCGAGAGGCGATTCAGGTGGCGACCGGAGATGTGTTGGTGTTTTCCGATGTGGCCACCCAAATTCCGAGCGATGCTTTGAAAAAATTGGAGCGTTATTTTGTTGATCCAACTGTGGGCGCCGTATCCAGCGAAGATAGGTTTATCTCCAAGGATGGTAAGGTGGCAGGTGAGGGCGCCTATGTAAAATATGAAATGTGGCTGCGTAAGTTGGAATCTGGTTTGGCTGGCTTGGTCGGCTTGAGCGGATCTTTTTTTGCGGCGCGCAAAGCAGTGTGCAGTGATTGGGATATACACTCCCCCAGTGACTTTAATACTGCTTTGAATGCCGCCAAAGCGGGGTTGCGTGCTGTATCTGCACCAGATGTGCTGGGCTTCTACCAAGATTTACAGGATCCATCCAAAGAGTATCAGCGAAAAATCCGCACTGTAATTCGTGGTATGACGGGATTGTCCAGGCATTTGGAAGTATTAAATGTGCGGCGCTATGGTTTATTTGCGGTGCAGGTGTTGTCGCATAAATTGATGCGCTGGTTAACGCCTTGGTTTTTGTTGATGTTATTTGTATTGTCGGCTATGACTGCCCCTGAAGGTGGTGTATACACACTGGCTCTATTGCTGCAAATACTGTTTTATGCTGTAGCCTTGGTGGCGCAGTTTTTACCCGAGGTGCGACGCTTTGGCTTGGTGAAGCTGGTTTATTTTTTTGTACAAGTAAATGTGGCGCTACTGGATGCAGCAATTAAATTTATGGCGGGCAAGAGAATGACGACATGGAAGCCATCCGCACGTTAATTCGGGGCGTTTTGCCCCCAGTGGGCAATCGTATTTCTGCTCGTCGAGAGCAAGAAGTCTGGCGGCCACCGGTACTTGGCTATACACCCTGTTGGCTTGATAGTGGAACCTCGGCATTGGCTCTGGCCTTGCTGGATTTGCGTCGTCGCCATCCAAATATAGTGCAGCCGCAAGTTGTTATTCCGGGTTATTGTTGCCCGGATTTGGTTGCGGCTGCAGTTTATGCGGGTGTTCGTCCAGTGGCTGTGGATATTGGTGCCCAGGATGCGTCTTATAATTTGCAAGCCCTGGAGGATGCCTTGACCCCGCGAACGTTGGCGGTGATTGCTGTCAATTTTTTAGGGATCCAGGAGCGGTTGGCGGCATTACATTCGCTGCTGGATAACCGCGGTATTGCGTTGATTGAGGATAATGCGCAGTGGTTTCCTGATAGTGAGTATCACTCTTGTGCTGACTATGTGGTGTTTTCCTTTGGCCGGGGCAAGCCATTGAGCCTATTGGGTGGAGGGGTGCTGATGAGCAAAAATCCGCTTGCTTGTACCGGCACCGTTGAGGCGGCTCCCTCGCTTGCGTTTACTTACCGGCTAAAATTGTGGCTGTATAACCTGTTGTTGCATCCGCGGGGTTATGCCTTGGTAAATCTGCTACCGGGAATTGCCCTGGGGCAGACTTACTACGATCCTTTATTGTCGATCAGGGAAATGGATTCCATGCGTCGAGAATTGTTGTCGCACAATTATCGACGTTATTGCCAGCGCTCTCGCGGGGCCGAGCTGGCCTATACCGAATTGTTGCAATCTAACGGCGAGCAGCATTTGCGTTCTTTGGTGCCTGGACGAGCGCATCGTTTGCTGCGCTACCCTTTACTGTGTGCTTCATCGGCGCGCCGCTCGGAATTGCTGGAGCGCTTTACACAGGAGGGGCTTGGCGCTTCACCGCTCTATGGTGCTGCTATAGATGAAATTGCCGGAGTGGAAGGTTTGGTCGATGTTCCCCGGCCTTTGGTGGCAGCGCGCCATTTGGCGAGTTGTTTGTTGACATTGCCTGTACACGATCAGCTTGGCGAGCGCCATTGACAGGCTATGGCTAAAATTTTGCGCCGCTAATCAGTTGGCCCTGTGACCTGGTGATGCTAGTTGGTAGAGCGATTCTTTATGGGATTCCCATAGGGTCGCAGCTTGAGTCAGTGCCACTATTTCTTCGCTGCAATTTGTGGCGCAGTGGCTTTGCAATGTCATTAGTGCAAAATACTGCTGATTGAGAGCCCTGGCTTTTAATTGCAGTAGTTTCGCTACCAAATAATCCCCTGTTGCGCTTTTGCCAACATTAAATTGATGCAGTAATACAATGTGAGTATTACTGTTGACCCTGCGCAAAATGCTTATTCTAAATGCTGCAATGGCCTGGGGGTTGTTGCCTGCTCCCAGCCCTTCCTGGGTATCAATTTTTACCCATTCATCCTTGTTATAGAGTGTGTCTATATAGGGTACTAATTTTTGCCCCGCCATAGGGGTGTATTTGGCCAGGTCTGCCCGGATTGTATGGCCGTCCAGCAATAAACGACGGGTTTCAATCGAAGATGCCGGTGGATATTCGGGTGCTAATTCATAGTTGTGTTGTGTATTCATACTGATGTTGCCCAGCCCTTGGAGTGTTAATGTATTGGGTGTCGGCAATTGTTGGCTGGATAGGTAGAACAGCATAGGTCCGAGTAGTAACAATACGCTGGGTACCAGGGGTGCGGCTTTGGGGAGAGGAATGCTATTGGAATCGGCGTTGCGGTTGACGGGCGCAAAATAGAGTGCCGGTAGTATGATTAGAACAAAGACAGCCCAGCCAAAGGTTTCATGGTTCTGCATCAGGCTGCTTTGCATTTCGGTGTAATAACCAATTAATACCAGCAGGAATATACGCAACCAATTTGCGAATAAGCCCAATGCTGTAGCAATAACGAGCACCAAAATTGTTTGGCGCCAAGTGGCCTGGTTCAGCAAGCAGGTGATATACCCCAGTAGCAACGATACGGTGAGATAACGCAGGCCAGAACAGCCGTCGGCAATCACTATGCGGCCACTGGGGATGAAAATATTGTTGCCATCAATCAGTGCGGTGATGGCAATCATGTTGACTAATTCGCCGACAACCCAACTGCTCAATGTTACTAGCGTGTCCGTCATTTGTGCCCATAGGGGCACGGTGAATAGCAGCAGGCCGAACAGTGGTATTAGCTTGGTCAGGGTTGATAGTGAATAACAGCAAGCCAGATATAGGCACAGGATGGCGATTAGGCTAAGTGCGGCCAGGAGTTCAATCTGGTTGATTTGAAATAAAAACCAACACAGAGAGCCCAGACCCAGGATCAGCTTCAGTAGGGATTTGCTCCACACTGCATCTTGGTGGGGCCCCGGGGTGAAGTGGGTGCGGTATATCAATAAATAGAAGAAGACTGCCAGGGTGGGAAGGGAATGGCTGAGAGCTTGATCCCATTTAACCCAGCGGGAGAAAAGCATCTGTACTGTGGGCCAGAAAATAAGTGCCGCCAACAGCAGTAGCCCGGAGATCTGTAAATTATTCCTGTATTTGAGCCAGAGTGAGGGCATGTCCTATTCATCGTCGCCGCCTAAACCAGGCTAATACTCTGAGCCATATTGGCGTGGAAGGCAACCTGATCCACCAAACCTCTGGCCCGGCGCAATTCAAGCCTTAGGGGCTGATGGGCGTAAAGGCACTGTAGATCCCATAAATATCGAAGATGGCGATTTCCACACTTCCGCTAGTGTTGTAATTGGGGATGGTGTATTGGGTGGTGCGATTCCCCAGAATTTTGAAGCTGGTGTAACTATGGCTACCAACGGGCGTGTAGCGGATTTCGTAACCGCCTATGGCATCCAGTTCCAGGTAGCTGCCGTCTTCGCGCATGTCAGGGTGCTCCCATTCCAGGGTTAGATTGATACTTAGCGCGCTGCTGGCAGATGAACTGTTGCCAACGACAGAGCTGCTGGCGGACGATACTGTGGAGCTGG
>CAMLRI010000225.1 GCA_946482385.1 uncultured Cellvibrio sp. | reverse complement strand
TTCAGGAGTAAACACTATGAGTATTTATCGTTTAATCGCCTGGTTGCTGGATTACCCACAAGATAACTCTGCTGAATTAGTGAATGCTTTTCGCGATTTGCTCAACCAGCAAATGCTGCCAGCTGCCCAATACACGGCGTTAACAGGTTTTATCAACCAGTATGCACAAACACCGCTGTTGGATTTGCAGGCTCGCTACGAAGGCCTGTTCGACCGCGGCCGCGCGGTATCCCTGCATTTGTTTGAGCACGTTCACGGCGAATCCCGCGACCGTGGCCAGGCCATGGTGGATTTGCAAGCCCAATACCGCGCTGCCGGTTTGGATATTGGCGTGCGCGAATTGCCAGATTATTTACCGCTCTACCTGGAGTTTTTATCCACCCAGGGCGAACAAAATGCGCAGCTAGGCTTGCAGGAAATTGCGCCCATACTGGCACTGCTCCACTGCCGCCTGGAAGAGCGCGCCAGCCCCTACGCGTTTTTGTTGGATGCGCTTTTGCATTTGTCGGGCGCGGATCTGGATTTGGATGGCTTGCGCAACCAGCTGGCCGGCGAAGCCCGCGACGATACACCGGAGGCTTTGGATAAAGTCTGGGAGGAGGAGATGGTGCGTTTTACCGCCGGCGACGATTGCCTGAGCAACAGCCATAAACCTGCCGCCGGCCAGCGCCGCGACCATGTGGAATTTGTATCCCTTTTGAATGCCGGCCACGCCGCTGGCGCCAGTGCCTAGGAGTTTGTTATGCAATCCCTGAACCTGTTTTTGTTTGGCCTTTACCCTTACCTGGCGCTGTTGCTTTGTTTTATCGCCAGTTGGATTCGCTACGACCGCGAGCAGTACACCTGGAAAGCCAGCTCCAGCCAGTTGTTGGAGGGGCGCCAGTTGCGCGTGGGCAGTCGCCTGTTCCATGTCGGCATTATTATGATTTTGCTCGGCCATTTTTTTGGTTTGTTAACTCCAGTGGAGGTTTGGCATTGGTTGGGTGTGGGGGCGTCCACCAAGCAATTAATTGCCATGGGCTTGGGCGGTTTTTTTGGTGTGATTTGTTTTGTCGGTTTAACCCTATTGCTTAAGCGCCGTTTGTTTAATCCCCGCATTCGCGCCACCAGCTCCAAGATGGATATTGCGGTGTTGCTATTGCTTTATGCGCAATTGATTTTGGGCTTGTGTTCAATCTTTGTATCTGCCGATCACCTGGATGGCCATGAGATGTTGCAGTTGATGAGCTGGGCGCAAAACATAGTCACTTTTGATATGGCGCAAGCCGCCGAAGCCATGCTGGGGGTACATTGGATTTACAAATTGCATGTATTTTTGGGTATGAGTTTGTTTGTAGTCTTTCCCTTTAGCCGCTTGGTACACATTGCCAGTGTGCCGGTGAAATATGTGGGGCGTAATTACCAGGTTGTGCGGAAAAAGGCTTGGCGTTAATTAGGCGTGCACGGGAAAGAATATCGTCTTACTCAGGGCACGCCGTATATACGTCCCTGTAGGCTCGAGGTCGGCATCCATGCCTCTCTCGGCCCTGAGTAAGACGATATCCTTTCCCTTGGATAGTCCTGTGGTTGCGAATTACCATTTTGTGTTGGAGCGCTATTCTTTCCGGCTCACATTTGACAATAGTTTTGGTTCGAGGTGGTTATGATTCAAGTAAACCAAGTGGCAATCAGTGAGCAGCAAATTCTCAGTGAAATGCAATATCACCCGGCGGCATCCCAGCGCGAAGCCATGATCAAGGCCGCCGAGTCACTGATCATCAGTGAGCTGGTGCGCCAGCGGGCGCAGCAGGCGGGTTTGCGTTTGCCGGAGGATGGGGAGGATAGCGAATCCCTGCTGGAGCAATTGCTGCAAACCGAATTGGCACTGCCACAGGCCAGCGAGCAGGATTGTTTTACTTATTACCAGGCCAACCCGGCGCGCTTTATCAGCTCGCCGCGCCTGCAGCTGCAACACATTCTTGTAGCCGCTGCACCCGATGATGAAATAGGCCGCATAGAGGCGCGCCAGCTAGCCGAAAAAATCCTGATTGATTTACACCTGGGCAGCGATTTTGCTCAGCAGGCGTTACAGCATTCCGCCTGCCCCTCCAAGCACAGCGCTGGCGACCTGGGTGTTATTTGCCGTGGCGATACAGTGCCAGAGCTGGAGCGCCAACTGCTGCGCTTGCCCTTGGGATTGCATCCATCTCCTTTGGAAAGCCGCTACGGTTTTCATGTGGTTAAGATCAACCATATTTCGCCGGGCGAACCCCAGGCATTCGCGCAGGTAAAAGACCGCATTGCAGAGTATTTGCAAACGCGGGTAAAGCACAAAGCCATTGCGCAATTTATTCAGCAATTAATTAATGAGGCGGATATTGAAGGTTTTGACTTTTCTGTATCTGGTTCACCCTTATTGCAATAACACTCATGAGGTAAGCACGATGGAATTACTAGATCGCAGTTTAGGCCAGTTAGCTCGCCGCATTCCCGGCGCTACCGCGGTATTTCACCAGCACGGTTTGGATTTTTGTTGTGGTGGCAATAAAAGCCTGCGCAAAGCTGCTGAAGAAAACCAACTGGATGCTAATAAAATTCAACAGCAATTAACCATGCTCAACACGGGCGAATTATCGGCTACCGAAAAACTATCCCCCGCCGAACTCATCGACTACATACTGGAGCGCTATCACGCGGTACATCGCCAGGAATTGCCGGAGTTAATTCGCCTGGCAGATAAAGTAGAGCATGTGCATGGCGATAACCTTAACTGTCCCAAAGGCCTCACCGCCCACCTGGTAGCTATGCAGCGCGAATTGGAAATGCATATGCAAAAAGAAGAGCAGATTCTGTTTCCACTCATAAAGCAGGGCGCCGGCCCTATGGTGTTGGCGCCTATAGGGGTGATGCGCCACGAGCACGATGACCACGGTGAAGCATTGCGCGAACTGGAGCGCTTGACCAATGGTATGCAATACCCCCAGGGTGCCTGCAATACCTGGCGCGCACTCTACTTGGGGCTGCGCAAATTAAAAGAGGATTTAATGGAGCATATCCACCTGGAAAACAACCAGCTATTTGCCAGCCTGGAGGAAAGCTTTAACCGGCAGCAACAAAAAATTAACGCCAGTTGTTGCGGCACCTGCGGCGGCCACTAAAGCAGCATTTGTTGCCTTGATATGATGAAGCCCGCCACACCGGATGCTATGCGTGAGCTTATCCATAGCATCCGCCAGCATATTCCCTTTGATGAGCTGGATGATGCCCGGGTTTGCTCCGGCTTGTGCATTGGCTGTTCGAAAAAGCTCTTGGAATATTTGGAGCAGGAAGTGATCTACTGGGAAGAGGCGCTTAAGCGCGCCGAAGTTCCCAGCCTGGGGGATGTGCACAAGCTGGGTAAATCGGCCAAAAAAATTTACAAGGTGTTACAGGTCAATAAAATTCTTTAACGGCTTTCATCGGGCGTTAACAATAAAATATCTCCCTGTGGGTTAAAGGCCAAATACTGCTGCACCATACCGCTGTTAATTCCCGCAATCATGGCATCCAGGGGTTTGTTGGCATCGCTGCTGCTGGGTGCTTGCTGGCCCTGGCCCGCCAGGCTGGCGGCAAACATAATGTCCCAGGCTTGGCCTGTGTTGGCGGCCTCGGCAATTAAATCGCTAAAGCTGGCCACTTCTTGTGGTGTTTTATCCACGCACATTTTGGGTGTTAAAAATCCCCCTTGGCTAGGATCGCCATCCGCGGTTGCGTCAATTTGTGCAAATACCAATAGCAACCGCTGCGCATCGGCTTGCTGGCGCGCCGCTGCTAAAAAATCATCAAAGTTTTCCACAGTTATTTCCTCGCTGGTTTTTCACGTTTTAATTTACGCATCCCTTCGCTTGGGTGAAATACCTCTTAAGGTGTAGATAATCGGAGCGGGCAGTGGCGGTGAGCCGTTGAATTATTTTTCGCAAAAAAATTTCTACCTATTAATGGGTAGCTGCCGTTTTTATTTGATGTAAATCAAATAATTTGGGTCGTCAATCTTTAAGCTCACTACATCTGGTTGTTTAACTAAAACAAAATACAAGATGTAGTAATCATGGCTTTTTTGCGATTTGTGAATGAAGCGGTGGTGTGGCAGGAGGTGCCGGGTGAAATTTCCCTGGCCTACACCATTAGCGGTTGCCCATTGCGCTGTAAGGGTTGCCATTCCAGCCAATACCGCAACCCTAAATTGGGTGAACCCCTAACGCTGGGTTATTTGCGTGGCCGCCTGGATCAATACCAGGGGCTGATTAGTTGCCTGTTGTTTTTAGGGGGCGAGTGGTGGCCGCAGTTGTTGTTGCCGCTATTGGCAGAAGCGCGCCAACGCCAATTGCACACTTGTTTGTATTCCGGTTTTGAAACCGTGCCTTCGCTGTTGTTGCCGCAACTGACTTATTTAAAAACCGGCCCCTGGATTGCCGAGCGGGGCGGTTTGGATAACCCCAATACCAATCAGCGCTTTGTGGATTTGCGCAACCAGGAATTGCTGAATTATCGCTTTGGTCGTCACTAATCTCTTGATGCAGGAAAGGGCAGCGCCCCCGCCAGGGGCGAGGGAGGCATGGATGCCGACCTCGAGCCTACAGGGGTGAAGCAAGCGTTTGCGAAGCACAGCTTCGCGCGCCGTTGAACGCCAGCAAGCTGTTCTTGTTGGCAGGCCCCGAAGGGTATTCACGGCGTCCCCTGGCGGG
>CAMLRI010000224.1 GCA_946482385.1 uncultured Cellvibrio sp. | reverse complement strand
GCCTCTTGCGCGGTGCTAAATGCCATTGGCAAACAATCGGCCGACATCGCCATGGGTGTGGATGAAGGCGACGAAAAAGATTTGGGTGCAGGCGACCAGGGTTTGATGTTCGGCTATGCCACCAACGAAACCAGCGTGCTTATGCCCGCACCGATTTTTTACGCCCATCGCTTGGTAGAAAAGCAGGCGCAACTGCGCAAAAGCGGCGAGCTGCCCTGGTTGCGCCCCGATGCCAAAAGCCAGGTAACCCTGCGCTACGAAAACGGCAAGCCGGTGGCCGTGGATGCAGTGGTACTTTCCACCCAGCACAGCCCCAGCGTTAAGCAAGCGGAAATCCACGAAGCGGTGCGCGAATTAATTATCAAAAACGTATTGCCCGCTGAATGGCTGCACGCCGGTACGCAATACCACATCAACCCCACCGGCCAATTTATTATCGGCGGCCCGGTGGGCGATTGCGGTTTGACGGGCCGCAAAATTATTGTCGACTCTTACGGCGGCATGGCACGCCACGGCGGCGGCGCCTTCTCCGGTAAAGACCCATCCAAAGTAGACCGCTCCGCCGCTTACGCCGGCCGCTATGTGGCAAAAAATATTGTCGCCGCCGGCCTGGCCGATAAGTGTGAAATCCAGGTGAGCTATGCCATTGGTGTGGCTGAGCCAACCTCGATTTCTATTAACACCTTTGGCACCGGAAAATTGTCCGATGCGGAAATCGTCAAACTGGTACGCGAACATTTTGATTTGCGCCCCCGCGGCCTGATCCAAATGCTCGACCTGAAACGCCCAATTTATCGCCAGACCGCTGCCTACGGCCACTTTGGCCGCGAGCTGCCGGATTTCACCTGGGAAAAAACCGATAAAGCAGAAGCCTTGAAGAAGGCGCTGTAATTCAATCCCGCCCCCCGCCCTCCCTTTTGCAAAGGGAGGGAGCCGGAATTCACTCCGCCATTATTTCCGAGTGAATTCAATTCCCCCCTTTGCAAAAGGGGGGGCAGGGGGGATTAAAATTTTTTAATAGGAAACCAAATTATGAGCTTCACCGATTACAAAGTGGCAGATATGTCCCTGGCCAACTGGGGCCGCAAAGAAATTGAAATCGCCGAAGGTGAAATGCCGGCGCTGATGGCGCTGCGTCGCAAATACAAAAATAGCAAGCCCTTGGCCGGTGCCAAAATTATTGGCTGTATCCACATGACCATCCAAACCGCGGTGCTGATTGAAACCCTGGTGGAACTGGGCGCGGAAGTGCGCTGGTCGTCGTGCAATATTTTCTCCACCCAGGATCACGCCGCTGCGGCCATTGCCGCCGCCGGTATTCCGGTATTTGCCTGGAAGGGTGAAACCGAAGAAGAATTCTGGTGGTGTATCGAGCAGACCATTTTAAAAGACGGCAAAGTCTGGGATGCCAATATGATCCTCGACGATGGCGGCGATGTGACGCAAATCGTCCACGAAAAATACCCGCAGATGCTCGACAAAATCCACGGCATTTCCGAAGAGACCACCACCGGTGTGCACCGCCTGCTGGACATGTTGAAAAAAGGCCAATTAAAAGTGCCGGCGATTAACGTGAACGATGCGGTCACCAAAAGTAAAAACGACAACAAATACGGTTGCCGCCACAGCTTGAACGATGCCATTAAACGCGGCACCGACCATTTGCTGGCCGGTAAAAAAGCCCTGGTGATTGGCTACGGCGATGTGGGCAAGGGTTCAGCAGCTTCACTGCGCCAGGAAGGCATGATTGTTAAGGTGACGGAAATCGATCCTATTTGCGCCATGCAGGCCTGTATGGATGGCTTTGAAGTGGTATCGCCCTACAACAACGGCATTAACACCGGCAAATACGAAGATATCAATCACATTGTATTAGGCACTACCGATTTGGTAGTTACCACCACCGGCAATGTGAATGTGTGCGATTCCGCCATGCTGCGCGCCCTAAAGAACGGCGCTGTGGTGTGTAACATCGGCCACTTCGACAGTGAAATCGACACCGCCTTTATGCGCAAAAACTGGGAGTGGGAAGAAGTTAAACCGCAAGTGCACAAGGTGTACCGCGACAAGGCCAGCAACAACCATTTGCTGCTGCTGTCGGAAGGCCGCTTGGTGAACCTGGGCAATGCCACTGGCCACCCCTCGCGCATTATGGATGGCTCTTTTGCCAACCAGGTGCTGGCGCAGATTTATTTGTACGAGCGCAAATTCGCCGACCTGCCCGCCGAGCAAAAAGCCGAGCACCTGTATGTGCGCGTGCTGCCGAAAAAACTCGACGAAGAAGTGGCGCGCGACATGGTGGAAGGCTTTGGCGGCGTGATCACCAAACTCACTGCGCAACAAGCGGAATATATTGGCGTGGAAGTGGAAGGCCCATTCAAGCCGGAATCTTACAAATATTAATTAACCGCGATTGAATCCCTCCCCAACCCTCCCTTTTGCAAAGGGAGGGAGTCAGAACCCCCTTTGCAAAAGGGGGTCGCCGCAGGCGGGGGGATTGGCGCTTTTTTTGAGATAAAAAGATGAGCGATTCACAACTACGCCTGAGCTTTGAATTTTTTCCGCCCAAAACGGCCGAGGGAAAAGAAAAGCTCATCAAGGTGCGCGACGACTTAAACCAATTTGCACCGGATTTTTTTTCGGTGACCTACGGTGCCGGCGGCTCCACCCGCGACAACACCAAGGGCCTGGTTACCCAATTTACCGCCGATGGCATTAGCACCGCGCCACACCTATCGTTTGGCGGCGACGATGAAGACACCATCAAGGCTTTGTTGCAGGAATACCAAAATGCGGGTGTCAACCGCATAGTGGCGCTGCGCGGCGATATGCCCTCCGGCGTGGGCGGCGCCTACCAGCTGGTGTACGCCAACGAATTGGTGGCGTTTATCCGCAAACATTTTGGCGAGCAGTTTCATTTGGAAGTGGCGGCCTACCCGGAAATTCACCCGCAAGCAAAAAGCTACAGCGAAGATGTGCGCTACTTAAAAGGCAAATTCGATGCCGGTGCCAACAGTGCGATTACGCAATACTTTTTTAACCCGGATGCCTATTTCTTTTTTCTCGACCAATGCCACAAAGCCGGCATTACCCAGCCGATTTACCCCGGCATTATGCCCATCATCAACTACAAAAATTTAACCCGCTTCTCCGATGCCTGCGGCGCCGAAATTCCGCGCTGGTTGCGCAAGGCGCTGGAAAACTACGGCGATGACGAAGCCAGCCTGAAAGCCTTTGGCGTGGAACTGGTGAGCGAGCTGTGCGAAACCCTGCTGGAAAACGAGGCACCTGGTTTGCACTTTTACACCATGAACCAAACCGAACCCACCGCGCAGATAGTGCGCAACCTGGGTTTGATTCCGACGGAATAAGGCCAACGCCAGAAGGAGTTGTTATGTCCAATCAAAGCCACTGGGAAAATGTGTACACCAGCAAAGCCAGCGATGGGGTTAGCTGGTACCAACCCCACGCGCAATTGTCGCTGCAATTGATTCGCCAATTAAATATGGCCAGGGATGCTGCTGTGATTGATGTGGGCGGCGGCGCATCCACGCTGGTGGATGACCTCTCGGCTGAGGGATTTGCAGATGTGACTGTGCTGGATTTATCGGCCGCGGCACTGGCGACAGCTAAAAACCGCTTGGGCCAGCGCGGCCATGAGGTTCACTGGCTGGTGGGCGATATTACTGCCGATGTGTTGCCCAGCAAAACTTTTCAACTCTGGCACGACCGCGCAGTGTTCCATTTTTTAACGGAACCGGCAGCGCGCGCTGCCTATAAACACAACCTGCGCACCCATGTGGCGGCGGGTGGCTTTTTTATTATTGCGACTTTCGCCGAAGACGGCCCACTCAAATGCAGCAACCTGCCCGTCATGCGCTACAGTGTTGCGCAGTTAGCCGCTGAATTTGCCGAGGATTTTGCGCTGCTGGAAAGCCATAAAGAAGTGCATCACACACCTTTTGGCACTAGCCAGAATTTTAATTACGCCTTACTGCAAAAACGCTAGGCTCTGCAAAACAAACGCCGCTAAAAACACCCCCAAAAAAAATCCCCGCCAGTGCAAACCGGCGGGGATTTTTTATAAGTATTTATTCACAACCGCTTAAGGGCAAACCACATCCTTACCCGCGCCCTTCACCAAGGTCACCTTGGCAAAGGTGATATCCAAAGTGCCGCTGGTGAGCAGCGAGAAGGGTTGCAGCACTTGCGTCCAGTATTCCTGGGGCGGTTGCGCCACGCCGAAATTGGCACCGGCGTTGGGGTAGCAGCCCAGCGGCACAGTGATTGTCTGCCACCCCTGGCCGGCGAGGCTTTTGAGTTTTTCGCTCAGGTCTATATCCGCAGCGCAGTAGGAGCCGCAACCCAAACGCAGGTAGGTGGTGGCACTGGGTGCGCTATTCACTTGGATATCAAACACCAGGGCGGAATCGGCGTTGAAGTAGTTAATCCAATCCTGGCGCTCCGCCACGCTCAGGGCCACCTGGCCGGCACCTGTGCCATGCCATTGCACGCGGCGCGCGTCTTCCTGCACTTCGCGATCTACCGCCTGGATTTGCAAGGAAGAGGCTTTGACGGTGTTGCTGGTCATGGGCACGCGATCATTCTGGTAGCCGATAATTTCCAGCTGCCAGGGATCCAGGGGGCGGCGGTTGAACAACGCCAACTCATCCAAGGCTTCCGCTGCTTTTATGCCCTCCTCGGGCAGGGCATCG
>CAMLRI010000223.1 GCA_946482385.1 uncultured Cellvibrio sp. | reverse complement strand
CGCAAACCGGCGGCCATTGGCCGCCGGTTTGCGTTTGGGGTAAAGCTAAATGGCGGCAAGCTATCAGGGCGCAATACACTCCAAACACTGCACATAAATCCCCTGGGGGTCATTAAGGTTTTGCAGCGCTTGCAAAGGCTTGAGTGCCGGGCTGATGTGGTTGAGCAATTGCAGGGGAGCCAGGGTTTCCAGCAGGCTGGATGGCATCAGGCTACCTGCTTGGCTCTGGGCAATAGTGCGCAAAAATTCTTCTTTAGGTGAGAGCGGTGGCTCTACCAACTGCACCTCGTATTGTTCCAGGCCGGCCTCTTTGGCGGCGGCGGCGATAACATCGTTCAGCGTGCCCAAATTATCCACCAGCCCCAACTCTTTGGCTTTTGCACCTGTCCACACATGGCCTTGGGCAACGGCATCAATTTGCTCTGGGGATTGCTTGCGGGTTTCGGCTACCAGGGTGATAAAGCGCTGGTAAATATTGTCCACACTTTGCTGCAATATATCGCCGGCTTTGGGCGACAGTGGCCGGCTTAGGCTGAGGCTGCCGGCCAATTCGGTAGTGGCAACACCGTCGCTGTTGATACCCATTTTATTGAGGCTTTTTTCCAGGGTGGGGAAGGCGCCGAACACACCGATGGAACCCGTAATACTGGTGGGTTGCGCCCAAATTTGGTCGGCGGCGGTGGCGATCCAATAGCCGCCGGAGGCAGCCACACTGCCCATGGAAATAAATACGGGTATACCTTTGTCGCGCAGGGCGGTGATTTCGCTGCGGATAATTTCCGAGGCAAAGGCGCTGCCGCCGCCGGAATCCACGCGGATCACCAGGGCTTTGATGTTGTCGTCCTCTTTCGCCTGGCGCAGCAGTTTCACCATGCTGGTGCTGCCGATACTGCCGGGTTTGCGCGAACCATCGCTAATGGAACCGGAGGCGACCAGCAGGCCAACACCGGGTTGTTGCAATTGTGGTTGCGTTTGGTCAGCCAGGTAGCGCTGGATGCCGACGTATTTATAGCCGCCGTCTTTTTTCGCTTTGCCGGTTTTTTCTTCCAGTATTTTTTCCATGTCCTGGTAGCTCAGCACCTTGTCTACCAGGCCTTTTTCCAGCGCCAGTTGCGCGGCATCGCCCTGGGTGTTGCGCAGGTGGTTGTCCATATTGTTAATAAAATCATTGAGGCTGCCGGGCGCCAGTTTGCGCGCGCTTTCCACTTGCTCGCTGTAGCTATTCCACAGCGATGTCAGCCATTCGCGGTTGTGCTCGCGGGATTCTTCCGACATGTTGTCGCGCAAAAAGGGTTCAAGGAAATCTTTGTATTTGCCGGAGCGGAAGGCGTGGATGGTAACGCCCAGGTTATCCAGCGCGGTTTTGTAGTAGGTGATATAGCGGCCATAGCCGGTGAGCTCCAGGCTGCCCATATCGTGCAAATAAATTTCGTCGGCAAAGCTGGCGAGGTAGTACTGGTCTTGCGAGTAGTTGCCGGCGGCGGCGAACACTTTTTTGCCGCTGGCTTTAAAGTTATTGAGCGCCTGGCCAATTTCATTGAGTTTGCTGATGCCGCCGCCGAGCAGTTTTTCCGGCTCTATCACAATGGAGTTGACGCGCTTGTCCTGGGCGGCCTGGTTAATGGCTTCCACTAAATCCCACACCAGGGTTTCCTGTTCCTCCTGGTTTTCATCGGCAAGCAGCAGGCTGGCTGGGTCAACATAGGTGCGCTGGTCGACCAATATACCGGTGGGCGCCAGGCGCAGGGCGAAATTGTCGGGCAGGGGTTTGCTGCCGCCGGAGCTGAGCGCCGCGATTAGCAGTATCACCAGCAAGATGAAAAACAGGTTCATCAGGGTGTTGCGCAGCCAGGTAATAGCGCCGCCGATAAAACTGAACAAGCGGCGAATGGGGCCGCGTTTTTTCGGCGCGGGGCCGGCGGGCTGTTGCGGCGGTATAGGTTGGTAGTAATTTACAGACACAGTGGGTTCCTTTTTGGGTGTGTAGTTGTGGTGCGTAGTTTTGGTGTGTGGTTTTTGCGTCTAGTATCCGTGTGAAAAAATGGCCAGCGTGCAAAAAATTATTCTGGCAAAAAATTATTCCGGTAATTGGTGTTTGGTGGTCTGGTAATAGTTCCAGTATTGCAGCCAGCGGCTGGTCATCATGGCACTGGTAAACAGGCTGACGCACAGCAGGGTAATTAACCAATCGCTCCACCAGCCGCGCCCCACCACCAAAGGCACTATAGCGACAAAATAAATCAACACCACAAAACAAAGCCAACTGTAGGTGCGGTGTGCCTGGCGCAGCAGGCCGGGAACAAAAATCAGCAGGGGAATAACCTGTACCAGCCAGAGCTTAAAGCTGCCGCTCTCGCGCACCAGGTTCAACAGGCTAAATAACACCAGCAGGCCGGCGTAGCTGAGCAGGGCAATACCGCGCCCCCATTGCAATTTGCGGTAATAGGCCTGGCCTTGGGTATGGGTAATTACCAGGGGCGGCTTTGCATTAGCGGAGGATTCGTGGGTATCGGTCATAGCTTGTGTCATCTGGCGACGGGGGTCGCAGTAAGTGTTATGGATGCTGGCGGCTGCACACCAGGGTTGATGTCAGTGCTGGTTATTCAAGGCCAGCGCCAACTGGGCAATACGTTTGCCCTGGGCCTGACAGAGCAGTATTTCGTGCTCGCTTAAGCGGTTGCCCTGATCCTGGCTGGCCAGGTGCGAGGCGCCATAGGGCGTGCCACCGGTGTTGGTGTGATGCAAACCGGCTTCGCTGTAGGGAATACCGGCAATCACCATGCCCTGGTGCAGCAGGGGCAGCATCATGCTCAGCAGGGTGCATTCCTGGCCGCCGTGCAGGGTGGAGGTGGAGGTAAATACCGCCGCCGGTTTGTTGATCAGGTCGCCATTGAGCCAAAGGCTGGCGGTGCCATCGAGGAAATACTTGAGCGGCGCCGCCATATTGCCAAAGCGGGTAGGGCTGCCGAGGATCAGGCCGGCGCAGTGTTTCAGGTCGTCTTCCGTGCAGTAGAGCGCGCCGGTAGCGGGAATGGCCGGCTCGGTGGCCTCGGTAAGGGGCGATACCGCCGGCACTGTGCGCAGCCGCGCTTCTATGCCGCCCACTTGCTCTACTCCTCGGGCGATTTGCTGCGCCATGGCCAGGGTAGAGCCGTTGCGGCTGTAGTAGAGGATCAATACATAGGGGTTGGATAAACTCATTAATTTAACGCCTGGGCCTAATGGGTTAGAGAAGTTGCAAAACATTTTCCGGCGGGCGGCCAATCACGGCCTTATCTCCCAGCAGCGCAATGGGGCGCTCGATTAACTTGGGGTGCTCCACCATGGCTTTAATCAGCGCCGCTTCGCTCAGGCTGGGGTCGGCCAGGTTGAGTTCCTTGTAGGCATCCTCGCCTTTGCGCAGTAAATCCCGCGCACCCAGGCCGAGTTTGGCCAGCAGCGCTTTTAGCTGCTTGGCATTGGGCGGGGTTTCCAGGTAGAGGATAATCTCCGGCTCCTGGCCCTGGCTGCGCAGCAGGGCCAGGGCGTCGCGGGATTTGGAGCAGCGGGGGTTGTGGTAGAGTGTGATCATGCTCTAGTCCAAGATGTAAATGAAAAAACCGGGCGCCGATTATAACGGCTTAGCCCGGCCTGACTATTAAGGATTGTCATTCCATGGCGTTACCCAGTGCGGATTCCAAGGTTCAGCAGCGTTTATTAAGCCAATGGCGCTGGCTAAAAGGTTTTTTGTGTTTGATTGTGCAGCAGTACCAGGCCAAGGCCTGCCAAAAGAGCGCTGCCTCCCTGACTTATATGACGCTCTTTGCCACTGTGCCCATGATGACCGTGACCTATTCCATGTTCTCGGTGATTCCCGCCTTCCAACATTTGGGCGACCAATTGCAAAACCTGATTTTCTCCCAGGTGCTGCCCAGCAATGAGCAGGACATCAGCCGCTACCTGAAAACCTTTTCCGAGCAGGCGCGCCAGCTCACCGCCCTGGGTGTCGCTTTTTTGCTGGTATCCGCCTATTTGATGCTGAAAAACATCGAAAAAAACTTTAATGCCATCTGGGGCGTGGCGCGCGGCCGCCGCGGTGTGGCTAACTTTTTGCTCTACTGGGCGATCCTCAGCCTGGGGCCTCTGCTGTTGGGCGCTGCCCTGGCGATGAGTACCTATCTCACATCATTCGGCCTGTTGGTGGGCACCTACGACAGCTTGGGTTTATTGCAGTGGGTGCTCAAATACGTGCCCTGGCTGCTCACCTGGGCGGCGTTTACCCTGCTGTTTGTCGCTGTGCCCAATTGCAAGGTGCCGGTGCGCCATGCCCTGATCGGCGGGTTGCTCACCACTATCGCCTTTCAACTGCTCAAAGCGGCCTTTGCCTGGATTGTCGGCCACAGCTCCTTCTCCCTGGTGTATGGCGCCTTTGCCGCGCTGCCGCTGTTTTTGCTGTGGGTGAATATGATCTGGATGGTGATTTTGGGCGGTGCCGTGTTTGTCCACAGCATCAAGTTTTATCAAATAGGCCTGCGCGATCGCAGCTACCCGGATGTGTTCGCCAGCCTGCTGGTGCTTTGGCACTTGTACCAGGCATCAACCCGCGGCCAAGCCATGAGCGAGTGGCAAATTTTGCAATTGGGTTTATCTACCCAGCAGTGGCAGCGTTTGAGCGATAGCCTGTTGAACCAGCATGTGATCACCCAAAACCAGCAGGGCGATTTTGTGCTCACCTACGATTTGAAATTGCTGC
>CAMLRI010000222.1 GCA_946482385.1 uncultured Cellvibrio sp. | reverse complement strand
GCCAAGCAACAAGCGCCCGAATACCTGTGGATTGGCTGTTCCGACAGCCGTGTGCCCGCCAACCAGATTGTCGACCTGGCACCCGGCGAACTCTTTGTGCACCGCAACGTCGCCAACGTAGTCATCCACACCGACCTCAATTGCCTCACCGTACTCAACTACGCGGTGGAATTCCTCAAGGTCAAGCATGTCATGGTCACCGGCCACTACGGCTGCGGCGGAGTCAAGGCCGCGCTGGAAAACCGCAAGCTGGGCTTGATTGACTACTGGCTGCGCAACATCCGCGATGTTTACTACAACAACAAAGACGAGATGGAAGAAATTCAGGATGAAGGCCTGCGCCTCAATCGCCTGTGCGAGCTGAATGTGATCCAACAGGTGTACAACATAGCGCGCTGCAATATCGTGCAAAACGCCTGGGCCCGCGGCCAGGAGTTAAGCATCCACGGCTGGATTTACGACATCCACGACGGCATCCTGCACAAGCTGATGCCGCCAATTGACTCAGTTGAACAAATCCCCGAGCAATACCGCTTGTATTAAGCCTTAATGACTGGCCGCCAGATACAGCTCTTCTGTTCTGGCGGCCATAATCAAATCATTCTCGTGCAGGCCCTGGATTTTATGGGTCCACCAGCGCACCTCCACCTTGCCCCACTCCACCAAGATCGCCGGATGATGCCCTGCCGCTTCAGCCAGCTGCCCCAATTGCTGGGCAAAGGCCATGGCGCCAACAAAATCGCGAAAACGATAGCAGCGCTGCAATTGCGTTATGCCTTCCCGCACCACGGCCTGCCAATGGGGCAGGCGCGCCAGGCCGGCGGCCAGCTCCACATCCGTTAGGCGCGGCGCCCCCACATGGCACACACTGCATGTGCGCCCACTTAACTCGCTTAATGGTTTATCGCCCATGGTTTTGCCTCCGCATGAATGCGCCGCACCCGGTTTTAACACCAGAGCCGGCAAGGGTTACAAGCTCAACTATACTCTTCCACAAGTGCGCCCACCGGCTGAGGGTGCCCATAACAACACCCAGGGAGCCTACCCACCTTATGTTCAACCCATCCGGTTCCCGCACCAGCAGCCAGCTCAGCGCCCAGCTGAATACGCTTTTGCATAATGAACAATGTAGCTCCCTCTATGGCAACCTGCCCTCGGCCCTGCTGCTATCGCTGATTATCGCCAGCATCCTCAGCATTTCCCACTGGCCGCAAATCGGCCATGCCGAAATTATTTTGTGGAATTTACTGCTTGGCGCCAGCCTGGTTGTGCGCCTGCTGGTGTGGTTGTTTTGGCGCTACGCCAGGTACGCCTACAGCAGCCAATGGTGGCTACAGCTATTCCGCCTGGGGGTGGCACTCACCGGCATCGCCTGGGGCAGCGCCACCTATTTTTTATTTGCACCACAAAGCGCACTGCACCAGGCGCTGCTGGCTTTTGCCATTGCCGGTGTTGCCAGCGGCTCGCTCACCTCACTCACCCTCGACCGCTGGTCGGCCCTGACCTTTGTCGCCTGCTCGGTGTTTCCACTGAGCCTGGCGCTCTACCGGCAACAGGGTTCTGTAGCCATGTACATGCTGGTGCTGTCGCTGCTGTTTATGGCGTTTGTGATCACCAGTACCAACCGCGCGCGCCGCAGCACCGAGGAGCGGCTGCTAAAAAACATTGAACTCAGCCAGCTCTCCAAAGAGCTGAACAACAAACAGCTGATCGAAAATATTATCCGGGCCGCGCAAGAGGCATTTATTGCCGAAAAAAACAGCCAGGCCGGTTTGAAATTTATGTTGCAACAACTATTGCAGCTCTCCAACAGCAGCCTGGGATTTATCGGCCAGGTTAGCCGCGATCCCCAGGGCGCGCCCTACATCAAATCCATGTTGTTTGCCGGCGATAAACACTTCGAACAAAAGCTGCCACATTATTTTGCCGCCAGCCTGCCCGAGCATGGCGAGTTCCACAACCTCAACAATTTATTTGGCGCGGCGATAGAATCGGGCAAACCGATTATCAGCAACACCCCCCAGCGCGATATGCGCGCCGGCGGCCTGCCACCGCAGCACCCCAAAATCCACAGTTTTATGGCGCTGCCGATTTTTATCGAACAACAGCAAATTGCCCTACTGGGGCTGGCCAATAAAAGCCAGGGTTACAGCGAAGATGACATTAGCCAATTAGAGCCCGTACGCAACACCATCGCCCAACTGGTGCAAGCGGCCGCCAATGAAGAAGACCACGCCAAAGATAAAGCGGCGCTGGTGGAGCACTCCCTGAGCACACGCATCATGATCGATAACGTCAGCGACGGTATTATCATGATCGACAAGCAGGGCATTATTCAGGAATTTAATAGCGCCGCCGAAATTATTTTTGGCCACAAAAAATCCAAAGTGCTACACAAAAATGTCAGCATGCTCATGCCCGAGCCAGACAAATCCCGGCACGACAGCTACATTAGCCACTACCTCAAAACCCACAAAAGCCATATCCTCGGCAAAGGCCGCGAGGTCACCGGGCTGCGCAAAAATGGCGACACCTTCCCCATGGATTTAATGGTATCCATGGTGATCCACAACGACGAGCCGCTGTTTATCGGCATAGTTCGCGACAACAGCGACAAAAGCAAATGGCAAGAACAAAAAAACCAATTATTGCGCGAGTTATTGCTGGCGCTTGTGCAACAGCACTGGCAAGCCGAACACCTGCTGCGCTTGTCCGGCAACGCCAGTATTGAATTGCCAACACTGCAAGAGCAACTCTATAAAACCCTGCTCAAACATTTAATAAAAGATAACGGCCGCCACAAAAACAGCCTGCCGCTTAAACGCAGCATCAACCGCCTGCTGCACCAGCACACAGCACTCTTTGCGCCGCATAAAGTCGCACTATCGAACCAAGATAAAAACGAAAGCCTGTGGATAGATTGCGATGATTTGCTGTTTGATATAAGCCTACTGCTGCTGTTGCACTTCTGGTTGCAACAACTGCCGGGCGACATAGAAATTAGCTTGCGTGAACACCAAAACCGCGCGCAAATACTCCTGCTCAGCGCCCAGCCCGCCGCCACAACCAGCCAGCTACTGGATATTCTGATAGGTGCGGAACAAGAGGCGGGCAATTCAGGCAAAAGCAGTAAACACCCCATCCACCTGGGTGACCTGCTGAACTTTTACGGAGGAAAAATTTATCGCCCGCGGCAGCAGCCTGGCCTACTGCCGAGCAATACCTTAATCGAATTGGAATTCCCCTTGTCGCTCGCCGGCGACAAGCGCCACTAGCAGCCTGCCAGGTGGCGATTACAAGCGGTTGCCCATGCCCATTTGCGCCAAACGCTCCTGCAAAGCGGCGCCCATTTTTTCCAGCGCCACCACCTGATCCACAGCGCCCAGGGCAATGGCCTCGCGCGGCATACCAAATACCACACAGGAATTTTCGTCCTGCGCCAAGGTGTAACCACCCTGGGCGCGAATAGCCTGCAGCCCCAGGGCGCCATCCTTGCCCATGCCGGTGAGCAGTACACCAATCACATTGGCGCCACCCACCTGGGCGACAGATTGCATCATCACATCCACCGCCGGGCGATGGCGATGTACGGGTTCGGCATCCGACAAGCGGGTGACATAATCTGCCCCCGAGCGCACCACCGTTAAATGGTGGCCACCGGGCGCCACAAACGCATGGCCGGGCAAAATGCGCTCGCCGCCTTTGGCCTCTGCCACATAAAGGCGTGTAATTTTGTGCAAGCGCTCGGCAAAAGTGCGGGTAAAGCCTGCGGGCATATGCTGGGTAATTACCATGCCCGGCATGGCGGCTGGCAGCTGCAGCAATAAATCCTTAATCGCCTCTGTGCCGCCGGTAGAGGCGCCAATAGCAATAATTTTTTCCGTGCCGCGTAAATTGCCCAGCGCTGGCTGGCTTAATTTTTCCGGGGCCTGCGCCACACTGCTTGCCGCAGCCAGGGGTTTAACTTTGGCAGCGGCCGCCATGCGAATTTTTTCAACAATTAATTCGCTGTATTCGCGCATACCACTGCCGACATCCAATTTTGGCTTGGCAATAAAATCCACTGCACCCAACTCCAGGGCGCGCAAGGTTGCCTCAGCCCCCTGCTGGGTCAGGGTGGATATCATCACCACCGGGGTTGGCCGCGCGCGCATTAACTTCTGCAAAAAGCTCAGGCCGTCCATACGCGGCATTTCTATATCCAGGGTAATCACATCGGGCGAATATTGGTTCACCAGATCGCGGGCCACATAGGCATCGGGCGCTGCGCCCACCAATTGCAAATCGGGCGTTGCGCGAATAATTTCCGCCAACAGGCTGCGCACCAGGGCAGAATCATCTACCACTAAAACCTTTATCGGCATAAGCCTCTCTTCTGTTTTTAATAGGCGCCAATTTGCGCATCAATCAAACAACTCAACATCGCCACTTTTCGGGGTGGCTTTAACGCGCATACGGTATTCGCTTTCGCGGTCGATAATAGTGGTGTTGTGCAAGGATTTTATTTTTTTAACCAGCACCTTGCCGGTGTCTGCAAAAAAATACACCTTGCGGGGGAAGTCGCCCAATAAATCTTCCGCTACCACCGGGATGTTTTCATTGTGCAAATAGTCCCGCACAAATTCGACATTGCGCTGCCCGACATTATTTACCGTCAACCCTCGCAACACATTGCCGCCACCAAAAATTTTTGCCTCCAGTTGCCCGCGTTTGGCGCCCAACTTCAGCAGGTGGTTAATAAGCAACTCCATG
>CAMLRI010000221.1 GCA_946482385.1 uncultured Cellvibrio sp. | reverse complement strand
CCGTATTCCCCATCAACTTTGAATATATCCACTCCGAAGTAAACCCATCCCTGGCGAATATTGTCAGCCCCAGCGAAGTGGTAGTGGTTAGCACTTTCCATATCGAACTGGATGGCGGCGGCGGTGAAATGCATATCACCGTACCCTATTCGATGATCGAGCCCATCCGCGAAGTGCTCGACGCCGGTTTGCAAAGCGACAGCGACGAACAGGATGAGCGCTGGGTGCGCGCCCTGCGCGAAGATGTGCTGGCCGCCAAGGTAGATTTGGAGTGCGATGTGGTGCGGCGCGATATTACCCTGCGCGACATAGTGGCGCTAAAACCTGGTGATATTATCCCGGTGGAATTTCCCGATTATCACGTGGTAACCGCCAACGGTGTGCCTATGTTCCGCACCCAGCTGGGGCAGCACAACGGCAACCTGGCATTAAAAATTCGTGAATTTATTGACCGCAGTAATGCCTACAACGTAACAGGCACTGGCCCCAAAGGTGAAAACAATGGCAAACAATGACGATGTAGATCAGGACGCAATGGCCGATGATTGGGCCGCTGCTATGGCAGAACAGGCAGAAGCCGATGAGGCTATGGCCAACCCGGTGAGCTTTGAAGAGCTAACCCAGGAGCCAGGGCACATTAAAGGCAACCCGGATTTGGATGTGATTCTGGATATCCCGGTTTCCATTTCCATGGAGGTAGGCCGCACCTCCATTACCATTCGCAACCTGCTCCAGCTCAATCAGGGATCGGTCATTGAATTGGATCGCCTGGCCGGCGAGCCTTTGGATGTGCTGGTAAATGGCACCCTGATTGCGCACGGTGAAGTGGTAGTGGTCAACGAAAAATTCGGTATACGCATGACCGATGTGATCAGCCCCGCTGAGCGCATCAAAAAATTGCGTTAAAAATTGTGTTGATAAACGGTACATGCGCTGGTCTTGCCAGCGCGATTCTTTCAGGCAGCTCCGTGTAAAGGTCTGCGCAACCGGCTGGCGAGCCATCCATGACAAAGCATTTTTTTCCCCAAGCGCAAGCCCTGCGCTCCTGTCTGCGTATACTCACCTGTGCTTGTGTGTTGGCATTCATCAGTTTGGCGGCCAGTGTTTATGCCGATGCCCCCCTTGCCCCTGCGGGTGAGGCATCGGCGGTAACTCAAGAAGCAGTCACCCAAGAAGCAGAAACTCAAGTGCCGGTAACTCAATTGCCAGTAACATCGGCTAACTCTGTTCCCGTATCTGCACCTGCATCAGCGCCGGCTGCTGCGGGTTACTACCAGGCTGGCGGTGCAGCGCAAACACCGGGAACCGGTGGCCATTTGTTTAGTGTGACCCTGGCGTTGCTTTTTATTGTGTTTTTAATTGTGGCGGTATCCTGGTTTGTGCGCCGTTTTGGCCAGGGTGTATTTGCCACCAATACCCACATCAAAATTATTGCCACCTTGCCTTTGGGCACCCGCGAGCGGTTGCTGCTGGTGGATATCGCCGGCCAGCAATTACTGCTGGGCGTTACCGCACAACAAATCAATAACCTGCACGTATTTAGCGAACCGGTAGTGGATACCGCCCATCCGCCAGCGCCCAGCGAATTCAGCCAAAAGTTAATGGCGTTACTGCAGGCCAAAATACCTGCGCAACAGCCCATCGCCCACAGTAAAAATAACCCTTCGGCGCCAGAGTAATGTCTATGCCTTTTATGCGAGCCTTTATTGTTTTTGCGTCTGCCCTGGGCTTGTTGTTGTTAAGCCTTGCCGGCCAGGCGCAAACCACGCCGCCGCCCTTGAATGAACCGGCCGCGCAAAGCCTGCCCCTGGCGCAACCGGCGCCGGCGCTGCAATCCCTGCCGGCTATTCCCGGCTTGCCGGCATTAACGATCAAAACCAATAAAGACGGCAGCCAGGAATACACAGTAACCCTGCAAATTTTGGCGCTGATGACGGCGCTGAGTTTTTTGCCGGCGATTTTGATGATGATGACCTCGTTTACGCGCATCATTATTGTGTTTTCCATTTTGCGCCAGGCGTTGGGTTTACAGCAGTCGCCCTCCAACCAAATTTTAATTGGCTTAGCGCTGTTTTTAACCCTGTTCATTATGCAGCCGGTGTTTGAGCAGGCGAACCGCGATGGTTTGCAGCCTTATATTAACGGCCAAATCAGCGCCCAGGATGCCCTGGCAAAAACTGCGGCCCCGTTTCATCGCTTTATGCTGGCGCAAACCCGCGAGTCAGATATTTTGCTGTTTGTGGGCATTGCCAAGCATCCGCCCATTGCCACACCCGAGGACACGCCATTTAGCATTCTGGCGCCAGCTTTTATCATCAGTGAATTAAAAACCGCGTTTCAGATTGGCTTTATTATTTTTATTCCATTTTTAATTATCGACATAGTGGTATCCAGCGTGTTGATGGCTATGGGCATGATGATGCTATCGCCGCTGATTATTTCGCTGCCGTTTAAAATTATGCTGTTTGTATTGGTGGATGGCTGGGCCATGATTGTCGGCACCCTGGCCGCCAGTTACGGCGTATAGCAACTGGAGGGGAGGCGCTATGACACCCGAAGTAGTAATGGATATTTTTGCCGATGCCTTTTGGCTAACCATTTTGATGTTGGTGGTGATTGTCGGCCCAGGTTTGGTAGTGGGGCTGGTGGTGAGTATGTTCCAGGCAGCCACCCAAATTAACGAACAAACCCTCAGCTTTTTGCCGCGCTTGCTGGTTACCATCGCCACCCTGATGGTGGCCGGCCCCTGGCTGCTCACCAAGTTTATGGATTTATTTAACCGCCTCTACTCCAGCGTGCCGGGCCTGATCGGCTAGCGGGTTTGCCATGCAAGAACTGGTAATCAGCGAAGCGCAATTGATGCAGTTTATCGGCCAGTACATTTGGCCGATGCTGCGCATAGGCGCGTTTTATTTCGCGGTTCCAGTGATTGGCGCGCGCACAGTGCCGGCGCGGGTTCGTCTGATTCTCATGATGCTGACAACCCTGTTGCTGGTGCCGGTATTGCCGGCCGCACCTGTGGTGTCTTTGCTTTCCCTGCAAGCGGTGGAAATGGTTATCCAGGAGGTGCTCACCGGCCTGGCGCTCGGCTTTACTATGCAGGTGGTGTTGCATGTATTTGTGCTGGCCGGCCAGTACATCGCCATGAAAATGGGCTTGGGTTTTGCCGCCATGAACGACCCCTCCAGTGGTGTGAGCGTTACCGTGATTTCGCAATTTTATTTGCTGCTTTCCACCCTGTTATTTTTAAGCACCAACGGCCATCTGGTGGTGCTGCAATTATTAATCGACAGCTTTTACAGTTTTCCCATTGGCGGTGAAGGTTTGGGGGCGGCCAGTTATGCCGTGATTGCCCACTTGGGTTCCTGGATGTTCAGCGCCGCCTTGCTGATTGCCTTGCCGCTATTTACCTCGCTGATGATTGTGAATATGTCCTTCGGGGTGATGAGCCGCTCGGCGCCGCAAATGAACGTATTTACCGTGGGCTTTCCCATCACCCTGGTGCTGGGTATGGCACTGGTGTGGTACAGCCTGGGCAATTTTTTACCGCTCTATTTTGCCCTTATGGATGAAGGGGTAGGGGTGCTGCGCAATTTGGTCGAGGTGCCCTGATGGCCGAAGACGACGACAGCAGCCAGGAAAAAACGGAAGAACCCAGTTCGCGGCGCCTGGAAAAGGCCCGCGAAGAAGGTCAGGTTCCCCGCTCCCGCGATTTAACCACCACGGCGGTGTTGCTGTTGGCAGTGATCGGCCTATGGGCATTTGCCGAATTTATGGGCGGCAAACTGCTGGGGATCACCCGCGAAAATTTTATTATTTCCCGCAGCGATATTTTCGACCCCAACGCCATGGTTGCCCACCTGGTGCGCGCGATTTACCAGGGCATGCTTAGCATGGCGCCCTTGATGGCGTTGTTGTTGATCGCCTCCATTGTCGGCCCCATCGCCCTGGGAGGCTGGTTGATGAGCGTGAGCGCCATGCAACCCAAATTCAGCCGCATGGATCCTATCGCCGGTATCAAGCGTATTTTTTCGGTGAAGTCCCTGATCGAATTGGGCAAAGCGCTGCTCAAAGTCTTTGTGATTTTGCTGGCAACCATTTGGCTGTTGATGTTTTACGCCCAGGATATCTACCGCCTGGGCGATGAATCTGTCGCCAATGCCATTATCCACTCCCTGGAGATTTCCCTGTTCGCCACTATGGCGCTGGCATCGGTCACGATTTTAATTGCAGCGGTCGATGTGCCTTTGCAAATCTACGAGTACAACAAAAAGCTCAAGATGTCGCGCCAGGATTTAAAAGACGAAGCCAAAGACACCGACGGCAAACCAGAAGTGAAAGGCCGTATCCGCCAATTGCAGCGCGAAATTGCCCAGCGCCGCATGATGGCCAATGTGCCCCAGGCCGATGTGGTAATCACCAACCCCACACACTTTGCGGTGGCTTTGAAATACGACCCGGAAACCATGAATACGCCGATTATGTTGGCCAAGGGCGGCGATTTAATTGCGCTCAAAATCCGCGAAATTGCCAGCGCCCATAAAATAGAGATTATCGAATCGCCAGCCCTGGCACGGGCGATTTTCTACACCACCGAACCAGACCAGGAAATTCCCTCGGGCTTGTATTTGGCGGTGGCCCAGGTGTTGGCCTATGTGTTCCAGCTGCGCAATTTCCGCAAGGGTAAGGGGCAAAAGCCGCAGTATCCGCGCAATATCAGTGTGCCGCCCGATATGCAGTTTGATTAGCAGCTTGTTTAAATCCTATCTGCGTTGCCACTGCGGCGTTAAAAACAGCCTCAAAATGCTCATTTATTT
>CAMLRI010000220.1 GCA_946482385.1 uncultured Cellvibrio sp. | reverse complement strand
TTAGCGACGCTTGTTTTTATCGCTGTGCACCACCTTGGGAAATTCGTATACATCGTCGCGCTGCAACACCTTCAAGCGGTTGTTGTCGCCCACCAACAAAAGGCTGCGCATACGGCGGCGCTGGTCGAGCAATTGCACACTGGCATTGAGCCAGAAATAACGGGTTTTCAACTTTAACCCGGCGCCATCCAGCTCGCGGTCGGGGAAGTTTTTCATCCACTCTTCAATCAGTTCGCGATTATCGCCAAAACCGGTTTCAGGGCGCTGCGCCATAAACTGCAAGGCCTCGGCATCGTTGAGCGGGGTTAGCTCCTTGTTGCCGCCCAAGCTGCGCACCAGGTTGTTGGCGCGCTCCTGGATGCCCTGGGGGGTTTCCAGCTGCACACTGGCCGCCAGGGTGTTGATATTCAGCCCCGCCTCGGAACCCGGCAGCACCGACACATAGGGCAGCAGCAGGTTGACCAGCTCCGGCATTTCATTAAAACCGCGCACCAGGCGCAGCTCGTCTACCGAGCGAAACTCGCCATTGGCCGCCAGATAGGGTTCGGCCAGGCCCTGGTAGTAATTGGATTCGGCGCCGTACATACCCGATTCGGTGTCGTCGTTATCCAGCCAATCCACCACCGCTTCCAGCATTCCCTCGGCATCGCCCTGATTGATGGGGAGTTCGGGGAAGGTCTGCAACAGGCGGATAAACCGCCGCTGCGGCTCCTTGTAACGGGTTGGGTCGCCCAGGGGTTTGCTGGCATCCAAAGCGCCGGCCAGATCGTTGAGGTTGAGCTGGCTGGTGGCATCCACCAATTGCGCCACGCCGGTCACCCCCTCCTCTTCAATAGGCACCTGGTTGCCCCAGGGCTCGCCCAGGTAGTCGGTTTCCGGGTCTATATTGGCCACCTCGAACAGCAGCTTGGCCACCTCTTCGGTGCCCTCCAAAAACTGCCGCGCCTGCACCCCGTGCCAACGGCTTTCGGCGCGCGCCAGCCCCAGTTGGTACTGGTCGGTAAACTTGATCGCCAGGGCCGCCACCAGCGCCACCACCAGCAGCACGCTGATGAGTATCACCCCGCGCTGGCGCTGCAGCGCCTTAGGGCGGCTCGGGGAAGGCAAACAAGCGCACACTGGTGCCTACTCCTTTTACAGTCAGGCGGATTTCCACCGCCAGCGGCAGGCCGGTGGCGCCGGCCTGGGTTGGGTCTGGCCACTGCGGCAGCCAGTCGTCGCTGGCCTCGCTGTTTTCGAGGGCGCTTTTGCCGTTGAGGTTAATAATCCCCTGGTGCAAAAAACGCAGTTGTACATCCTCCACCCCGCTTAGCAGCGATTGGTGAAAGCCCTCTTCTTCGGTGTCTATCTGGGTGATATCGCGGTTGAACTCCGGCATAAAATCGCGCCAGAGCACGCCATCGGCCAGGCGATAACTCACCAGCTGCAAATCGCTGCGCGGCTGGCTGGAAAAATTAACCCAGCCGCGCCGTTTAAACACAAACAACAGCTGCTCGGCGTGCTCGCCAGGGGATTGCAAACTCTGCGCCTGAAACACGGTGTTGCGCCCGTCTGGCTGCAGCACATGGCGCAGGTCGGCGGCGAGCAGCTGCCAGGCGCGATCCAGCTGGTTGATCTCCGCCAGTACCTCCTGGGTGCGCTCGGCGCTGCGGCTGGCGCCGTCGAGGGCGCCGTAGGTCATCACCCCAATCAGGGCCGCAATAACAATGGCGATTACCAATTCCAGCAGGGTAAAGCCGCGCTCAAGCTGCCTAGTCATCGCCGGGATCACTCAAATAGCCCACCAGAGTCGCCAGGCTGGGCTGGTCTTCATCCACCTGGCGGCCACCCAGGCTTACGCCCTCGGCCGGCCCCAGCAGACGCACATAAATTTCCACCCGCTTAAAACCCTTAACCGGCAGGCCTTCCATCACTATGGTTTTGAGCTGCCACTGCCAGCGCATGCCGAGCATTTCCACTGTGCCGACATCTTTTTCCGGCAACTTGTAGGTGTTGAGGGCGCCGCGCAGCTTTTGCTGTTGCAATAACTTCAGGCGGGTTAATTGGTTTTCCGCCACCCAGTAGGCGTAGGTTCGGTCGCGCACACTGGCGGCGCCATCCAACTGGGTTAGCACCAGGGTGACCAGCGCGGGCAGTACCAGCGCCGCAATACCCAGGGCGATCATGGTTTCCACCAGGGTAAACCCCCCTGGGCGCCGCTTGATTGCCGCTGCGCGGATCATTTCCCGGCCTCCAAACGTGCCTTTTCCGTCACCCACACCAACTCGCCCAAGGGGTTGATCTGGATGCGTTCGCTATCATCCTCGGCCGCTGTGGTTTGGCTGCGATAAATCACCAGCTCCACCTCGCCCGAGGCGTCGCCGCTGGGGTAAAAACCCAACACAGGTTCGGCAAACTCCAGCTCCGGGTCGTATTCCCAAAGTTTTTCATCCAGGGTTACTTCCAGTGCCAGGTCTTCCGGCAGGCAATAATCTTCGGCCAGTTCCGGCGGCACATCCCATTGGCTGTCGCGCACCCGGCGCCAGTAATAGCACCAGCGCTGGCCGGGAATATCCGCCTGCTCCTGGGCGCGCGGCTCCACAAACAAGCCGTAGGTTTCGCCCTTGAGCACGGCCTGCTCGCTGACATACTGGGCGCGCGCCATAAAGGTTTCGGCGGTTTTGCGCACCAGCGCCTGGCTATCGCTGGTGCCCGCACTCAGGGTGACCATGCCAACCACCACTGCAATGATCATCATCACCACCATAAGCTCAATCAGGGTAAAACCCTGCTGGCGATGGCGATTGGAGTTATTGTGCCGGGGCGACATCGTCCCACACAGACAAATCGGCATTTTGATCCTGGCCGCCACTCACACCGTCAGCACCCAGGCTGTAGATGTCGTATTCGTGGCCTTCACCGGGGCTCAGGTATTGGTATTCATTGCCCCAGGGGTCGCGCGGCAGGCTTTCCAGGTAGCCATTGCCCTTGTAGTTGCGCGGGATAGGCGCAATGCTCGGCTTGGTGATCAGCGCCTCCAGGCCCTGTTCGGTCGTGGGGTAGTTAAAGTTGTCGATGCGGTACAGCTTGAGCGCGGTTTGCAGGGATTTAAAATCGGCGCGGGCTTTTTGCACATTGGCCTGATCCAAGCGCTCCATCACATTGGGCACCACAATACTGGCCAGCAGGCCGATGATGATCACCACCACCATAATTTCGATCAGGGTAAAACCGCGCTCTTGCGCGCGCAGGCCGGTCAAACGCATAGCTTTCATAGGGGCTCTCATAGGAACGCTCATAGGGATTCTCCAGTCAATCGTCGCAATCAATTGTCACAGTCAGTGGATAGCCGTGTTAGCCAGCCATCTGGGTCATTTCAAAAATCGGGGTGAGTATCGCCAACACAATCAGGCCCACGGCGGCGCCCATAAAAATAATGGTGGCCGGTTCCAGCAGGCCCATGGCCACCCCCAGCATCATATCCAGCTCCCGCTCCTGGTCGCGGGCGGCATTATCCAACTGCTGCGGCAGTGTGCCGTTGGTTTCGCCCGAGGCCACCAGCTGTACCAGCAGCGGTGGGAAGGCGCCGCTGTTGTCCATGGCGCGGTGCAGGCTGGAGCCTTCGCGCACCGCCGCCGCCACAGAATCGCAGGCTTCCTGCATCACCTTGTTGGTCATCACCTGGCCGGAGATATTCAGCGCCTGCAATAGGGGCACGCCGCTGGCCGAGAGCAAGCTCAGGGTAGCCGCAAAGCGCGACGAGTTGACCTGTTTGATCAGCTCGCCCATCACCGGCAATTTCAATTGCAGCACATGCCAGGCACGCAAGCGTTTGGGGTCGCGCAGCAAACGCTTAACACCAAAGTAAACCCCCACCAAGGCGATCAGCAGCAGCAGGCCATAGTTCTGCAAGAACTCACTGCCGGCAATCAGACCCTGGGTTAGCAGGGGCAGCTCGCGGCCGCCCTGCTCGAAAATCCGCACCAGTTTGGGCACTACCCACACCATCAGGGCAACAATCACCGCAATACTCACCACCAGCATCACCACCGGGTAGATCATCGCCATTTTGATGCGCTGTTGCAGCTGCTGGCTGGTTTGGGTGTAGTCGGCCAGGCGCTCCAACACCGGGCTCAAATAGCCAGAGCCTTCGCCGGCGCGCACCAGGGCGCGGTACATATCGTTAAAGGCCTGGGGGCTGTCACCCATGGCCTGGGCCAGGCTGAAACCCTCCAGTACCCGGGTGCGCACCTGCAGCACCACCTGTTTCACATTGGCTTTTTGCGATTGTTTGGCGGTGGCCTGCAAGGCCTCGTCGAGGGGCAGGCCGGATTTGACCAGGGAGGCCAACTGGCGGGTAATCAAACTCAGGTCGCGCACACTCAGTTTGCTGGCGCGGCGGCGGCGCCAGCCGCCCAGGCCGGCTGCTTCGCCGGTATTTTTCGCCGCCTCGGCATTGCTGCTGAGCACTTCCAATGGCTTGAGTTTTTTGGCGCGCAGCTGGCTGCGGATATGGCGCTCGGAGTCCCCTTCGAGGATTCCCTTGACGGTTTTACCGTCCTCGTTCAGCGCTTTGTAGCTGTAGGCACCCATGGTTTATCAATCCTTACAGCTGGGTGGTAACACGCAGCACTTCTTCAATGCTGGTAATGCCATCGAGCACACACTGGCGGCCATCGTCGCTGATGGAGGGGCTGTGCTTGCGCGCTTCGGCCAGCAGTTCCTGTTCGCCCGCCTGCTCGTGGATTAAATGGCGCAACCGCTCGTTGATCTCGATCAGCTCGTAAATACCCTTACGGCCGCGGTAGCCCTGGTGGTTACAGTGCTTGCAGCCACTGGCC
>CAMLRI010000219.1 GCA_946482385.1 uncultured Cellvibrio sp. | reverse complement strand
CATGTTAAGCCTAAAAAGACAATGATCCCATGCCTCACCCCTAGCCCCCTCCCCCGGAGGCAGAGGCAGCCTCATCCACCGGATCAACTGCACAACCAACAGGATTGAACATGAGCCAGACACTTATCGCCCACAACCTGGGCTTTCCCCGCATAGGCGCCGACCGCGAGCTTAAAAAAGCCCAGGAGGCCTACTGGCGCGGCGACATCAACCAAAGCCAACTGGAGCAAGTGGGGCGCGAGCTGCGCCAGGCCCACTGGCAATTGCAGGCCGATGCCGGGCTGGACCTTATCCCCACCGGCGACTTCGCCTGGTACGACCAGGTACTCACCCTCTCGGCCACCCTGGGCAATATCCCCCTGCGCCATCGCCGCCACAGCCACACTCACAGCGGCCAACACCAAGGCCAGCACCAGGAGCCAGCTTGCTGCGGTTCCCACCAGGCCGATGTGCAGGAATTTGCCCGCACCCCCTGCCTGGATATAGACCTGGACACCCTCTTCCGCGTCGCCCGCGGCCGCGCCCCCAGCGGCCAGGCCACCACCGCCTCGGATATGACCAAGTGGTTCGATACCAACTACCACTACCTGGTGCCCGAATTCCACGCCGGCCAACAATTCCAACTCAGCTGGACGCAAATCATCGACGAAACCCGCGAGGCCATCGCCCTTGGCCACAGCGTTAAGCCGGTGATCCTCGGCCCCCTGTCCTACCTCTGGCTGGGCAAGGAAAAACAAACCGGTTTCGATCGCTTTGAACTGCTCGACAACCTTATCCCCGCCTACCAGCAACTGCTCGCCGCCCTGGCCGACGCCGGCGCCCGCTGGGTGCAAATCGACGAGCCCATTTTGGTATTGGATTTACCCGCCCAATGGCAGCGCGCCTTCGAGGGCGTATACAACCGCCTGCAACACCGCCAACTGAATATTCTGCTGGCCACCTATTTCGGCGCCCTGGGCGACAACCTCTCTACCGCCGTGAGCCTGCCTGTGGCTGGCCTGCATATAGATGCGGTGCGCGCCCCGGAACAATTGCTCAGCGTGATCGACCGTTTGCCCGCCCACAAAGTGCTCTCCATCGGCGTGGTGGATGGCCGCAATATCTGGCGCAACGACCTGGCCAAATCCCTGGATGTGCTCAAGCCAGCGCAGGAGCGCCTCGGCGAGCGCCTCTGGATCGCCCCTTCCTGCTCGCTGCTGCACTCGCCCGTCAACCTGGAGCGCGAAACCCAACTGCCCGCCGACCTGCACAGCTGGCTGGCCTTTGCCAAACAAAAAGTCGCGGAAGTGGTCTGCCTCAAAAACCTGCTGCTGCGCCCCTTCGATGGCATAGCCCAACAGGCGCTGGCCGCCAGCACCGCCGCTGCCGAAAGCCGCGCGCAATCGCCCAAAACCCACAACCCGCAAGTGCGCGCGCGGCTGCAATCCCTTAGCGAAAAACTCTGGCAGCGCCAGGCGCCCTTTAGCGAGCGCATCGCCCAGCAGCAGGCGCTGCTCAACCTGCCGCTGTTCCCCACCACCAGCATCGGCTCCTTTCCGCAAACCGATGACATCCGCAAAACCCGCCGCGATTTTAAAGAGGGCAAAATCAACCAGGTGGCCTACGAAAACCGCATTCGCCAGGAAATTGCCGATTGCATCGCCAAGCAGGAACACATTGGTTTGGATGTGCTGGTACACGGCGAAGCCGAGCGCAACGACATGGTGGAATATTTTGGCGAGCAACTGGACGGCTACGCCTTTACCCAATACGGTTGGGTGCAAAGCTACGGCTCGCGCTGCGTAAAACCGCCCATTATTTTTGGCGATGTATCCCGCCCTGCGCCCATCACGGTGCACTGGGCGCGCTACGCACAATCGCTCAGCAACAAACCGGTTAAAGGCATGCTCACCGGCCCCATCACCATGCTGTTCTGGTCATTTGTGCGCGACGACCAACCCCGCGCCACCACGGCCCTGCAAATTGCCCTGGCACTGCGCGACGAAGTGGTGGATTTGGAAAGCACCGGCATTCAGGTAATCCAAATCGACGAACCGGCCATTCGCGAAGGTCTGCCGCTGCGCGCCAAAGACCGCGCCGAATATTTGGATTGGGCAGTCAAAGCCTTCCGCATCAGCGCCAGCGGTGTGCAAAACGAAACCCAAATACACACCCACATGTGCTATTCGGAATTCAACGACATCATCCAAGCCATAGCCGCATTGGATGCCGATGTCATCACCATCGAAACCTCGCGCTCCGATGGCGAACTGCTGCAAGCCTTTGAAGCCTTCAACTACCCCAACGACATAGGCCCAGGCGTGTACGACATCCACTCCCCCAACGTGCCGGAAGTGCGCAGCATGGTAAACCTCATCAAACGCGCTGCGCGCCAACTGCCAATAGAGCGCCTATGGGTAAACCCCGACTGCGGCCTAAAAACCCGCCGCTGGCCAGAAACCGAAGCCGCACTCATCAACATGGTGCAAGCCGCCCGGGAATTGCGTAAGGAATTTGCGCCCGTTAAAGCGCAAAAAGCAGAGCTGGTCGATTAATTGTTAACCCCCCATAAACAACAAGGCGGCCATAGGCCGCCTTGTTGTTTAACACTCGCTGTATATATCGATTTTTTATTCCAATCAATTTTTTATAAATTTACTTTTTTGTTATTTTCTTCGAAACATTTTTTGGTTTTTCATTTTCCTCAACAATAAGGCTAGCCCAATGTGTTTTGCCTTTTTCCTTGCGAATTTGATCAAGGCTTTTAAGATTCTTACTCTTTTTTTCCATCTTTATTTCTCCGCTCGGCAGGTGAAGTAAATTCCTTAATCTCTTTTTCCGTTAAATACGGGGTATCGGGATCAGCGATAGACTGCTGCATAATTTCTTTTTCAGTAGTTTTTTTGAAGTGCTCAATATCGGTCTTGCTTTTCATTTTCCTGAGCTCTTCAAGCGTATAAGTTTTACTCATATAACCCTCCGAGCATGAAATGTTCTTGTTTCATATTCCATTCTTTCTTTGCGACTGGCTTTTCTAGCCGAAATTATTCGGATTACTTCCTGGCCATTTTCATTGACTCTTTCCGTGTAAACCACAAGCAATATACCGAAAGCAACCCTCCCTATTGTTTGAACTCGTTTTTCGCCATATTCATGGCGCTGATCCAAGCGTTCTTGCCTGCAAGGATCATCCCACACTAACGCTGCATCAATAAAATCAAGCTTTCGCTCTCTGATATTACGCTCTCTTTTTTCATCATCCCAATCAAATAGCACTTCATACCTCCTAGTTTTTTTACTTAGCCGTACTCATCAAAAGCAGGCACTCTGACCACCACAATATTATTAAACTCATCAGGCCAAGCACAACAACCCCAAACCAATCGCCGCCGGAACAGCCTGGATAAACAGTATTTTCCTACTGGCAGTGGCGGCACCATATAAACCGGCAACAAGAATACAGCTTAAGAAAAACACCTTGATTGAAAAACCAGGCTCACCCAGATACAAACCCCAAAACAAACCCGCCGCCAAAAATCCATTGTACAGCCCCTGGTTGGCCGCCAAGGTTTTGGTCTGCGCCGCGAACTCCGGCTTCAGGCCAAAGGCTTTCATCCCTTTAGGTTTATCCCAAAGGAACATTTCAAGAACGAGAATGTAGACATGCAAAACTGCCACAAGCAGCACAACAATATCCGCAGAAACGCTAAGCAATTTCCCACCCCCGATAAATTCCACTTTTGATTACAATGTTTTCTTGATAAAAATTGGCGATCTCAAGCAATAAATAGCGATTTTAATTTTCAAAAAACACCTACTCCGCCGCAAACAGCTGCACCAATGTACCCATGGGCAAAAACAATCGCGCGCGGCCTTGGTGTAGGTACAGTAGTTGAAAACCATATTGCTCATAGAAGGTTTGTGTGTTTGCATCCAAGGCATCGACCACAACAGCATAAGATGGCAAGTGTTGGTTGATGCGCAGTATATGCTCCAAAGCACAGAGTAAAGTGCTTTTGCCCAAGCCCTGCCCCTGTAGTTGGCTAGCCACGGCCAATTGGGCAATCAAGATAACGGGTATAGGGTAGCGCGGCAGTTTTTTGGCCTGGGTATCGGGTAGATTTTCCCTTTTGATTTCTGTGTGGGTAAGCGTGTAATAAGCGCAAATACCCAAGCTGGCTTGCTCGGGGGATTGCTCGGTAAATTGTTCGGTGGATTGCTCGCTAACTTCCGGCAACACCATTGTCAGGCTGATGCCAGCTTCGCGGTGGCGCGCGGCCGAGCCGGATAAAAATGCATTTAATTCCGCCTGGCCGCAATCGAAATTTTTGTAGTTGTGGTGCAGCTTATCCAGCACCACAAATTCCCGCGCTGGCCTCACGAACCAAAGCCCTGCTTGCGGGCAAACTCGCGGGCATCGCGCAGTTTTTGGTTGGGAGCAGCAGCGGCATCGCAGGCCTGCATAAAGCGATCAAACAGTTCGCCTTCCAGCTCTATGGCTGAGTGCTCTTGGATGACCCTTTTTGCATCCCGCTCAATCAAACGCACCACATATTCCGTTAGGCTTTTCATACCTTCTAGCGCCGCCGCCTTTTCGGCAGCCTGCTTGATGGCTTCGTCGACGCGCATATCAATTCTGGTGGTTGCCATAGCCTTACCCATGCTCATTTAATAACCAAACCAAGATAGCACAGCCACTCAAAATTCGTACAGCACATTTCCGTACAAAACCAATAACAGCAACAAACCACCACTCAGCCCCAACCCACACACCATGCCAGTTCCCAATGGAAACAGCATGTCGCCAAAATCATCCAGCGGACAACCAACAGGCGTTTCCTTATCACCCAAAAATAGCATTTGTCT
>CAMLRI010000218.1 GCA_946482385.1 uncultured Cellvibrio sp. | reverse complement strand
CCAGTTCGGCCAGCAGTTCCAGCCTGGGCGGCAGCAATGTCAGCGCCAGCGTCACCATCAACAACGAGTGGAATTCCGGCTACTGCGCCGGCGTCACCCTCACCAATAACAGCAACAGCCCTGTGACCTGGACAGTCACCCTCAGCATCAACGGCACCCTGAGCAATATCTGGGGCGCCACCGCCAGCCAAAACGGCAGCAGCCTGACCATCAGCGGCCTGGCCTGGAATGCCGTGCTGCAACCGGGCGAAACCAACAGCAGCGTTGGCTTCTGCGCCAATAAATAGCGATCCAGCCTTTTAGGAGATGATCATGAACCTTAAAAAATTACTTTTGCTCAGCCTTAGCCTGTGCGCCAGCGCCCAGGTGTTTGCCCATGGTTTGATGGAAAGCCCCGCCTCGCGCAACTGGATTTGCGGCGCCACCACCAAGCCCGACCAGGTGCTCAACGGCAATGCCGCCACCCCGGCCTGCGGCACTGCCTTTGCCATCAACCAAACCGCCGGCTACAGCTTTATGAGCGTGCTCACCCACGCCCAGGGGCGCTCGGTGGTTAGCCCCCTGCCGAGCCATGTGTGCAGTTTTGGCAGCGAAACCTGGAACGGCGCCCAAACCCCCTGGGATGTGCCCATGGATTGGCCGGCCCAACCCATGGCGAGCGGCCTGCAAACCATTACCTGGAATATCTCCTGGGGGCCGCACTTTGATGACACCGCCGAATTCCGCTATTGGATTACCAAGGCCGACTTCCAGTTTTCCCCCAGCAAGGCGCTCACCTGGGACGATTTTGAAACCGAGCCCTTTTGCGTGCTGGGCTACGACGACAAAAATCCCAACGCCAACCCGGCGGTAACCACCGACAAGGCCAATGCCCGCTTCCACACCCAGTGCACAGTGCCAGCGCGCAGCGGCCACCATGTGATCTACGGCGAGTGGGGCAGGCTGCCGCCCACCTATGAGCGCTTTCACGGCTGTATAGACGCGGCCTTTAGCGGTACACCCCCGGCGCAGGTGGTGGCCAGTATCAACAGCCTCCCGGCGGCCAGCGATGTCACCGGCGCCACCAGTATCCAACTGAGCGCCGCCAGCTCCCAGGGCGACAACCTCAGCTACAGCTGGTCGGTGGAATCGGTCAACCCGGCGCTCTATAGCCTGTCCAATACCAACGGCCAGGGCACCAGCCTGAGCCTGCAAAACCCCCAGGCAGAAACCCTTTTCAAGGTGCGCCTCACGGTGAGCAATGGGGTTAGCTCCAGCACTACCAGCCAAAGCTTCCACCACTACCCCAGTGTGGCTTCCAGCTGGATGGATTTAGGCGCTATCAGCAGCAGTGCCGTTACCAGGGCTGCGGGCGAGGGTTTGCGCCTGCGCCTGGTGGATAGCCAGGGGGCAGACAGCTATTTCCCATCCAACCCGCTAGTGCTGACCAGCGCCACCAGCGGGGCCGACGCCTGGCCTTTGGCGCTGGCCCAGGCGGTTAATGCCAGCAACAGCGAGGTGCAAATCGGGGTGCTGGCCAACAACCTGGTCAACCCCAGCCAGAGCGCCACAGCCAACCGCATCTACGCCACTGTGCCCAGCAATTATGTGGGTGCCTACCTGGCGGTAACCCCGGCGGATTCCAGTTCCAGCTCCAGCGCACCCTCGAGCAGCAGCTCCTCCAGCTCAAGCTCCAGCAGCGCCGACAACAGCGGTGCCCAGTGCAACTGGTACGGCAGCCTTTACCCCCTGTGTGTTACCAGCCAAAGCGGCTGGGGCTGGGAGGCCAACCGCAACTGTATTTCGCGCAGCACCTGCGCCGCCCAGCCAGCGCCCTATGGGGTGGTGGAGGCCGGCTCATCCAGCAGCAGTTCGGTATCCAGTAGCTCTTCATTGGGCAGTAGCTCATCTAGCAGTTCATCCAGCAGCTCGTCGCTGAGCAGTTCTTCACTGGGCAGTTCATCCAGCAGTTCATCCAGCAGCGCGGCCGGCGGCAACTGCACTTATGTGGTCACCAACGAATGGAACAACGGCTTTACCGCTGTTATCCGCATCCGCAACAAGGGCACCAGTGCCATTAACGGTTGGAGCGTGGGCTGGGGCTATAGCGATGGCAGCCTGATCACCAATAGCTGGAATGCCACCCTCAGCGGCAGCAACCCCTACTCGGCCACTGGCTTGAATTGGAATTCCAGTATTCAACCCGGCCAGCAGGTGGAGTTTGGCTTCCAGGGCACCAAGGGCAGCAGTGCCAGTGCCCAGGTGGCGCTGGTGACCGGCAGTGTTTGCCAGTAATGGCAGCCAGGGCCAGGGGGACTTAGCGCCCCCGACCAAAACCCCCGGGGCGGCTATGCCCCGGGCAAGATTTCCACAACAGGATAAAAATCATGACAACTAAACGCTTTCTGCTGGCGGCCGGCCTGCTGGGGTTACTCGCCCAAGGCGCCCAGGCCAGCTGCCAATACAGCATCAGCAACGAATGGAATAGCGGCTTTACCGGCAGCATCCGCATCACCAACGACAGCGGCAGCGCGGTAAGCAGCTGGAACCTCGGCTGGCAGTACACAGGAGCCAACCGCATCACCAGCAGCTGGAATGCCAACCTCAGCGGCAACAACCCTTACAGCGCCACCCCCCTGGGCTGGAACGCCAGTATCCAGCCGGGGCAGACTGTGGAGTTCGGCTTCCAGGGCAATAAAAACGGCAGCAGCGCCGAGATCCCCAGCCTTAGCGGCAGCCTCTGCGGCCCGGTTAGCTCCAGCTCGGTATCTTCCGCCAGCTCTGTTTCGTCGAGCAGTTCTGTGTCTTCAGTCAGCTCTGTGTCTTCCATCAGCTCTGTGTCATCGGTCAGCTCTGTTTCGTCGGTCAGCGGCCAGCAGTGCAACTGGTACGGCGGCCTCTACCCGCTGTGCGCCAGCACCCAAAGCGGCTGGGGCTGGGAGAACAGCCAAAGCTGTATTTCCGTCAGCACCTGTAGTGGCCAACCCGCCCCCTACGGCATTGTTGGCGCCAGCTCTTCCTCTACCAGCGTGTCATCTTCAAGCGTTTCATCCTCCAGCCTTTCGTCCAGTAGTCTTTCGTCCAGCAGCCTGTCGTCCAGCTCTGTGGCCAGCAGTTCCTCCAGCAGCAGCGCCGCTCTTAGCTATCGCGGGGTGAGCCTGGCAGGTGCGGACTTTGGCGAGGGCTATTTGCCCGGCATCTACGCCACCCACTACATCTACCCCGACCAAACCTCGGTGGACTACTTCCAGGGCAAGCAGATGAACACCCTGCGCCTACCCTTCCGCTGGGAGCGTTTGCAGCGCAGTTTGATGGCGGAGTTTGATGCAACCGAGCTGGCGCGCCTGGATGGCTTTGTGGTGGCCACCACCGCCAAAGGCATGTATGTGGTGCTCGACCCCCACAACTACGCGCGCTACCACGGCCAGTTGGTGGGCAGCAGTGCAGTGCCCAATACGGCCCTGTCCGATTTTTGGGTGCGCCTGGCGCAGCGCTACAAAACCAACCCGCGGGTAATTTTTGCGCTGATGAACGAGCCCCATTCCATGCCCACCGAGCAGTGGGTGAGTGCCGCTAACGATGCAATTGCTGCCATACGCGCCACAGGGGCGACCAACCTGATCCTGGTGCCGGGCAATGCCTGGACCGGCGCCCACAGCTGGGGCCACAACTGGTACGGCACGCCCAACGCCAGCGCCATGCTCGCCATCCAGGATGCCGGCAACAATATCGCCTACGAAGTTCACCAGTACCTGGACGCCGACTCCTCGGGCACCTCGCCCAACTGCGTTAGCACCAGTATTGGCGTGGAGCGGCTTACCGCCTTTACCAACTGGCTCTACAGCAATAACAAGCGCGGCTTTTTGGGCGAATTTGCCGGGGGCGATAACGCCACCTGCAACCAGGCGCTGAGCAATATGCTGCAATACATGGACGACCACCCCAGCGTGTGGATCGGCTGGACCTGGTGGGCCGCCGGCCCCTGGTGGGATGACTATATGTACTCCATAGAACCCACAGCCACTGGCGGCGACAAACCGCAAATGCAGGTGCTGGCGCCCTACCTGCCGGGCGATAATTAATTAGGTAGCCCATAAAAAAAACGCCGCAATCCTTCCGGGTTGCGGCGTTTTTATTAGTGCGAATTCGGCCGAGAGTTAACGGCGCTAGAGCCACCCGGCAGTGAACTCAATACTCCACACCAGCAAAATACCAAAAATGGCACAGGCGATAGCCATCAACACCATAGGGTCATTGCCGGTCAGCTCGGCATAGTAGCCAGGGGCAACACTGGCCTGCTGCACCACCACCAACTCGCCGTGGCGATTAACACTGGTTTGCAACACTTCCTTCCAGGGCCAGGTGACATAGAGCGAGCCCACCAAAAAGCCGATCAGGGTAGCCAGGGTAATGCTGTGATAACTGGCCAACAGCCAGGACAGGAAGCGCGAAAACAACACCAGGCCGCAGATACAGCCAGCGCCAAAAGAGGCCAGGGCCACCAGGTCCAGGGTATTGATCGCGTTTAAAAAAACCGGGTACAAGCCCACCAGCAGCAAAATAAAACTGCCGGAAATACCCGGCAGCACCATGGCGCAAATCGCCACAAAGCCGCCCAAAAACAAAATCCACCAGGTGCCCGGCAACTGCGCCGGTGCCGCCAGGGAAATCGCCAGCACCACCAGCGCACCGCCCAGCAAAGCAACCCAATGGCTCGGCGGCCAATGGGGCTGCTGCTTCACCAGCAGGTAAATGGAGGCGATGATCAAACCGGTAAAAAACGACCAGATCAAAATCGGAAAACTGGCCATAGCCAGTAATACCACCGCCGCAAAGGTTTTCAGGCTAATCAAAATGCCGCCAAACAGCGC
>CAMLRI010000217.1 GCA_946482385.1 uncultured Cellvibrio sp. | reverse complement strand
GGCGCGGCTGGTATTTGCCGCGCTGGATCAACTCCACCGGCAAATGGGCCAGCTTGCCATCGCGGTAGTCCAGCTTGGTATCCGCCTCCGCCGGGTTGAGCGGCATCTCCGGCGCCGGTGCTGTTACCCCCAGCCCGGCACCCAGGAGTGCATCCAAGCCTTTACCTAAACCCTTGCGTTTGCTCGACATAGTGAAACCTTAGATTGATTCTTTTTAGTGGGCAGCGGCCGCTTCCGCCGCCGGTTTGCTACTGGGCTCATTGCGGCGCAGTATTTCGCCGGCCAGGGCCAGGTAGGCAATGGCGCCCTTGGATTGGCGATCAAACGCCAGTACCGGCATACCAAAACTGGGGGCTTCCGCCAGGCGCACATTGCGTGGAATACAGGTGCGGTAGAGGCGGTCGCCAAAGTGTTGCTGCAATTGGGCAGACACATCGTTGGTCAGGCTGTTGCGCGGGTCGTACATGGTGCGCAGCAGGCCTTCAATTTTGAGATTTGGATTCAGCACCCGCTGGATCTGCTGGATGGTATTCACCAGCGCCGACAAACCCTCCAGGGCATAGTACTCACACTGCATGGCGATAATCACACCATCGCAGGCGGCCAGGGCATTGAGGGTGAGCATATTGAGCGACGGCGGGCAGTCGATCAGGATGTAATCAAACTGGTCGCGCACCTGGTTGAGGGCGTTCTGCAGGCGGCGCTCTTTGTTTTCCAGGGTGAGCATTTCCACCTCGGCGGCGGTGAGGTCGCCATTGGCAGGCAGTACCTGGTACTTGCCGCTTTCCGATAACACCAGGCAATCGCCGATAGGTGCGCGCTCGGTGAGCACATCGTAAATGCTCAATTCCAACTCATTTTTGCTCACCCCTGAACCCATGGTGGCATTGCCCTGGGGGTCCAGATCGACCAGCAGCACCCGCTTTTTGGTGGCGACCAGGGAGGCGGCAAGATTCACACAGGTGGTGGTTTTACCCACACCTCCTTTCTGATTGGCAATTGCGTATATCTTGGTCAAGTGAGCATCCTCGCGCCTGGGCGGCGGGCACTGGTTATTGTCGGGGTTGCAAGATTAGCAGATGGCGCTCGCCATCGGTTTCCGCCACCTGCAATTTAATGGTTTCCACCAGGCGGATATCCGCCGCTATAGGTTCCAGCTCATCTTCGGGGAAGAGGCCTTTCATCGCCAGGAAGATACCGCCGGGGGCGAGCAGGTTGGCGCAGCCCTGGGTCATATCCTGCAAGCTGGCAAAGGCGCGGCTGATTACCCCCTGGAATAATTGCGGCGGGGTGAACTCCTCCACCCGGCGGTTTTCCACAGTCACATTGGCCAGCCCCAACAGGGTTTTGACATGGAACAGGAAGCGGGTTTTTTTACCATTGCTGTCGAGCAGGGTGAATTGTGTCTGCGGAAACATAATGGCCAGGGGGATACCCGGCAGGCCGCCGCCGGTGCCCACGTCGATCATCCGCTCCAGGGGATAATCCCGGTTGGCGGCGATCCAGGGCACCACACTCAAGCTGTCGAGCAAGTGACGCGCCACCATTTGTTCGATATCGCGCACCGCCGAGAGGTTGTAGGCCTGGTTCCACTTGTGGAATTCGCGGATGTAAGCCAGCAGCTGGTCGCACTGGAGGTCGCTCAGGGCCAGGCCCATTTCGCGGGCACCGCGCAGCAACTGGCTGCGCAAAGCTGGGGAATTATCGGTCACTCTCTGTCTCGCTTTAGCTGGCTTGCTGCTCGGGTTGATCGTCTTTGAGGCGTTTGAGCATGCCGCGTTTTTTCAAGTACACCAGCACCAGTGAAATGGCCGCCGGGGTGACACCGGAAATACGCGAAGCCCGCGCCAGGGTTTGCGGCCGCGCCGCTGCCAGTTTTTGTTTGACCTCGTTGGACAAGCCTTCCACCTGGGAATAATCCAGGTCTTCCGGGATCAGGGTGTTTTCGTAGGCGCGCATGCGGTTGATATCGTCCTGCTGGCGGTCGATATAGCCGGCGTACTTGGCTTCGATTTCCACCTGCTCCGCCGCCGCCTCATTGGCCAGTGGCTCGCCCTTAAGGCTGGCCACATCGGCATAGCCGAGTTCCGGGCGCTTGAGCAGATCCATCAAACTGTATTCCCGCGCCAGTTTGCTGTTGATCTTGGCTTCGATCTGTTCGGCTTCGCTGGAGCCAGCCTGGATCCAGGTAGACCTAAGGCGCTGCTGCTCCAATTCAATTTGCTCGCGTTTTTCGCAAAACAACTGCCATTGCTCGTCGCCCACCAGGCCCAGTTCGCGGCCTTTTTCGGTGAGGCGCAGATCGGCGTTGTCTTCCCGCAGCAGCAGGCGGTATTCGGCGCGGCTGGTAAACATGCGGTAGGGCTCTTTGGTGCCCAGAGTAATCAGGTCGTCCACCAGTACACCCACATAGGCCTGATCGCGGGTAGGGCACCAGGCCTCTTTGTCCTGGGCGCGCAGCGCGGCGTTGATACCGGCCAGCAAACCCTGGGCGCCGGCCTCTTCGTAGCCGGTGGTGCCGTTGATCTGGCCGGCAAAAAACAGCCCGCCAATCACCTTGGTTTCCAGGCTGTGCTGCAAATCCTGGGGGTTGAAAAAATCGTATTCGATGGCGTAGCCGGGGCGCAGGATGTGGGCGTTTTCAAAGCCCTTCATGGAGCGCACGATTTGCAGCTGCACATCAAAGGGCAGGCTGGTGGAAATGCCGTTGGGGTAGAGCTCGTGGGTGGTCAATCCCTCTGGCTCGATAAATACCTGGTGTGAATCCTTATCGGCAAAGCGATGGATTTTGTCCTCAATGGAGGGACAGTAGCGCGGGCCTATACCTTCGATCACGCCGGAATACATGGGCGAGCGATCCAGGTTGTTGCGGATCACCTCGTGGGTTTTTTCATTGGTGTGGGTGATGTAGCAGCAAATCTGGCGCGGCTGTATAGCGCGGCTGCCGCGCACCGACATCACCGGGCGAGGTTCATCGCCCCACTGCTTTTCCAATAGCTCAAAGTTGACCGTGCGCGCATCGATACGGGGCGGGGTGCCGGTTTTAAGGCGGTCGACCCGCAGCGGCAGTTCGCGCAGGCGCTTGGCCAGGGCGATAGAGGGCGGATCGCCGGCGCGGCCGCCAGAATAGTTTTGCAGGCCAATGTGGATCAGGCCGCCAAGGAAGGTGCCGGCGGTCAACACCACCTGGTTGGCCATAAATTTCAGGCCCATTTGGGTGACGACACCGCGCACCTGATCGTTTTCCACAATCAGGTCGTCCGCCGCCTGCTGGAAGATCCACAGGTTGGGTTGGTTTTCCAGGGTTTCGCGGATGGCGGCCTTGTAGAGGATGCGGTCGGCCTGGGCGCGGGTGGCGCGCACCGCCGGGCCTTTGCGGGCATTGAGCACGCGGAACTGGATACCACCTTTATCGGTGGCCAGGGCCATGGCACCGCCCAGGGCGTCGATTTCCTTCACCAGGTGACTTTTGCCGATACCGCCTATGGCCGGGTTACAGCTCATCTGCCCCAGGGTTTCGATATTGTGGCTGAGCAACAGGGTTTTACAGCCCATGCGCGCCGCGGCCAAACAGGCCTCGGTGCCGGCATGGCCGCCGCCAATCACTATCACATCAAAACGATCGGGGAAAATCATCTCTTACACCTTGCAGGGGCAACTGCGTTGTTCGGGTTTGGCACCAGGGGTTCCCGGGCGTAGCCCGGGTCGCGGCAAAAAAGGGCAGCATTATAGAGCGACTCGCCCCTTTGCACAAAACTTGTACAGGCTTTAATCAATCCGCCAATAAGGATTTTTTCCACAAAATAAGTTCGCGTTACAACAAAAGAGAAATTTTTAAAAAATAGAAATATGAAAAGTTAATTAGGAAGGATTGATGTTGTTATTCTAAATAGAGGCCTATTTGTTTGTGGATAAGTGATTAATTGTTATGTTAATCAATCAGTTATTCAATGGAAAAGGCACTGGACAAGCTGCCCGCAAGCCTGGGTTAAGCTGGGCTAAGGCTGTTGATCAAAGGCCAGGTTATACAATTTTTGGGCAAAACCCGAGTTATCCCCAAAAGCATCGCCAGTTTATGGCAAGGCAATACACAGAAATACCCACATGGCTGAGCCTTAATAAGTAAAACCCGTTTAAAAACAAATATTTATTGTGTAAATCTCAGGTTTTCTGTGGATAACCTGTGTAACTGTGTGGAAAAACCTGACCATAAGTCGGTATAAAGGTTACATCCAGGGTAACCTTTATTAAATTGATCAGCTAGATCGCAGAAATTGATCCTGCTTCTTTATATAGGGAATTTGGCGCGAATCAGTGAGCTGGGGGGGAAGGGACGGCAGTAGTAAGGGTTATTTGCCAATGCAGAAACTGCTGAAGATACGGCCGAGCAGTTCGTCGGGAGTAAAGTCGCCGGTAATCTCGCCCAGGGCGTTTTGCGCCTGGCGCAGGTCTTCCGCCAGAAGTTCGCCCGCCGCCCAGCCTTGCAGTTGCGCCTGGCCACTGGCGATGAATTGGCTGGCGCGCTCCAGGGCATCCAGGTGGCGGCGGCGGGCGGTAAAGCCGCCTTCGCTGTTGGCGTTGAAACCCACTATGGCTTTGAGGTGATCTTTCAGGGCTTGCATACCCGCACCGGTGGCGGCGCTTATACCCAAATAGGGGTTGCTTTGGGAGTCGAATAAGCCAGCCGGTTCGCCACTTAAATCTATCTTGTTGCGCACCAGGGTGATCTTGCTGGGATCGGCCAGTTGGGCGACAAATTCCGGCCAAATCTCTTGCGGGTCGGTAGCGGGGGTTTGGCGGCTGTCTAGCAACAGCAGTACCCGGTCGGCCTGCTGGATTTCCTGCCAGGCGCGCTGGATACCGATTTGCTCCACCGCGTCCGGGCTGTCGCGCAGGCCGGCGGTGTCGATAA
>CAMLRI010000216.1 GCA_946482385.1 uncultured Cellvibrio sp. | reverse complement strand
AACTGCAGGCCATCAAAGCCCCCTACGCCGAACTGGTGGCGCGCCAGGAGCAGCAGTTGGTACCGGCGGCGGGTTAATACCACCGCCAGCGAGGAAGAATAGCGTCTCACTCAGGGAACGCCGTGAATACGTCCTTGTAGGCTCGAGGTCGGCATCCATGCCTCCCTCGTCCCTGAGTGAGACGCTATTCTTCCCCTGCACCCTGCGCAAGGATTTGCCACACCCATGTCACACAACTGCAACCTGTTTATCACATAAGCGTCACAGCATCGTCATAACCTCTGGGCAGGTTATCGCACAGGTTATGACGCCATGCTCAATATCGAACAATCCGTTACCGACAAATTCCCCGGCTTTGCCGAGCGCTCGCCGCTCATCCGCAAATCCACCCTCTCACTGCTGCGCAAACTCACCCGCGAGCAGGAAATCAATCATTTTTTACGCGAGCACCAGGGCCAGCGCGGCATAGATTTTATCGACCGCATTTTTGAATATTTCAACTTCAGCTACAGCGTTTCCCAGCGCGAGCGCAACAACATCCCCGCCCAGGGCAAAGTAGTCATTATCGCCAACCACCCCATAGGCTCGCTCGACGGCCTGGCGCTGCTGCGCCTGGTTAGCGAAGTGCGCAAGGATGTGAAAATTATCGCCAACGACATGCTGATGGCCTTTGAACCCCTGCACGAATTATTTTTGCCGCTCGATAATATGACCCGCGCCGCCTACAAGCAGAGCTACAAAAATATTTTGCAGGCGCTTAACGACGAGCAGGCAGTAATCGTCTTCCCCGCCGGCGAAGTCTCCCGCGCCAGCCCCGCCGGTATCCGCGATGGCAAATGGCAAGCGGGCTTCCTGCATTTTGCGCGCAAAACCCGCGCGCCGATTTTGCCGATTTTTGTCTCCGCCAAAAATTCGCTGCTGTTCTACAGCGCCTCCATGCTGTTCAAACCCCTGGCCACCGCCCTGCTCGCCCACGAAATGTTTAACAAGCGCTCGGCGGAAATAAAATTCCGTGTCGGCGAAATGATTCCCGCCCACGCCCTGGACAGCAACCAACTGGCCGACAAAGCCCTGGCCAAACGCTTAAAGAAACACCTGTACAAAATCGGCAAGGGCAAAAATGCCATCTTCGTTACCGAAAAAACCATCGCCCACCCGGAAGACCGCGCCGCCTTAAAAAAAGAATTTAAAACCGCGCAATTGGTAGGCGCCACCCGCGACAACCACAAAATATTTTTGTGCGATTACGACCAGCACCCCTGCGTGCTGCGCGAAATTGGCCGACTGCGGGAGCAGACCTTCCGCCTGGTGGGCGAAGGCACCGGCAGCCGCCGCGACCTGGATAAGTACGACCACCACTACCGCCACCTGGTGCTGTGGGACGAGGAAAAACTCTGCATCGCCGGCGCTTATCGCCTGGGCGATGCGCAGCGCATTGTTAAGCAAAAAGGCATGAAGGGGCTGTACACCGCCGAGCTGTTTGATTACCAGCCAGGTGTGCAAGATTATTTGCAACAGGGTTTGGAATTGGGGCGCAGTTTTGTCCACCCCGACTACTGGGGCAAGGCCAGCCTGGATTATTTATGGCAGGGCCTGGGCGCCTATTTGCAGCACCACCCGGAAATCCGCTACGTGTTCGGCCCGGTGAGTATGAGCGCCCACTACCCCAAAGCACTGCGCGATATGCTGGTGTTTTATTACGAGCGTTTTTACCGCCACCCGGATGAGCTAGCCGATGGCAAACACCCACACCATATCGACGAAGACCGCCTGATTGAACTGCAACACCAATTCGCACCGCTCAACCGCGAACAGGGTTTTGAGCTGCTGCAGCAGGCCTTCCAGGCACAGGACTGCAAGGTGCCGGTGCTCTACAAACAATACGCTGCACTCTACGAAGAAGGCGGCTACCAACTGCTGGCCTTCAGTGTCGATTCGGAATTTGGCAACTGTGTCGATGGTTTATTTATGGCCGACCTGCACTTGATGAAAGCCAACAAACGCGCGCGCTATTTGGGCAGCAGTTCGGAATAGTGGGTCCAATAGCGGGGGTTGCTGCTGGGGGTATCCTCGGGCAAAAAGGGATTGGCGATACGCAAAATACGCAGCGGCCCGCGCCGCAGCGGAAACATGGCGCGGGTGAGCGGCTGCTCTTGCAGGTGCCGGCGCAATTCGCCCTTGTCGATCATCCGCTCCAGCCCCAGCTCAATCCACTGCGCCAAATCCTCGCGCTCGCGGCTGACAAAAAAATACACATCAAAGGGGTACTGCAATACCAGGGCTTCATAGGTTTCCAGTTGCGGGTATTGCTGGCCAAATTGTTTTAATTCCGAATCCGCCTCGAAATAACCGCGCGGAAAATAATCGCAGTGGCCGCTACTGAGCCGCGCAAAAATCGAATCAAACCCCGCAAACTCGCGCACCCGCAAACCGGCGGCGCGCAAAATATCTACATCCGGCCAGCCGGTGCCCTGGCAGGCGTGGAACGCGCGCAAATCCGCCAGGGTTTGCACCTTGTCAAAACGCGCGCGCTGGTCGCGGTGGATAATAAAACGGCGGTAGCCCATCAAGCCCCGCGTTAGCGGCACACGAATGGCGCGCAGCAATTGCTCGCGTTCGCGGTTGGTGCCCATCCAGTACACATCCAGCAATTTACCGCGCGCCAGTTCATATTGGCCGCGATGCTGCTCCATACTGTGCTGCTCCAGCAATTGCGGCACTTCGCGGCCATCGGCACCCAACACCAAAGCGCGGCGCAACAGCTCCACAAAATAGGCTTGCGCAATATGAAATTCCGGCTGCACCGCCGGTATCAGCAATGGCTTGGGCTCGGCGCTCGCCCAGGCAGTGCAGGCATAGAGCAGCCAGCCGCACAACCAGCGCCAGGTAGTAACAGGATTGGCAGGCAGGCTCGCGGGATTATTCATCTAACACCTTGGGCTGGGGCTGTAATTGAGGCTGGGGCAAAGCGCCCAGCGCACGGAATTCATCCGGCTGGAACCAATAGCGGCGATTGTGGATATCCGTTGCAGGTGCCAACAGGGGGTTATCCAGGTTCACCCAGCGCATGGCTGGCTGGCCGGGTTTATACAGGGGAAACACATGGGCGGTGAGCGGGTGGCTGTACATATGGGCCAGCAACTCGCCATCGTCGATCATCCGCTCCAGGCCCAGGCGCAACCACTCGGCCAATTCGCGGTTGTCTTTATGCACAAAAAAATACACCGCAAAGGGGTAGTGCAGCATCAGCGGCTCGTAGCGCATCAGCATGGGGTATACATCCTTGCGCTGTACCAGTTCTGCCACACCCTCGTGGTAGCCGCGGGGGAAATAATCGCAGCGCTTGGCCGCCGTTTGGCGAAACAGGTTTTCGTACACAGGGCTGGTAAGTACCTTTAATCCCGCCTCCATCAAAATGTTGGTATCCGGCCAATGGGTGGCCTGGCAGGCGGTAAACGGCAGCAAATCCGCCAGGCTGTACACTCGGTCAAAGCGCGCGCGGTTATCGCGGTGGATGGTGAACTTGCGAAAACCCATCAGCCCCCGCTCCAGGGGAATGGGAATGGCCAGCAGCTGTTCTTCTTTCATGCGGTCGGTGCCAATCCAGTAGATGTCGATCAACCGCCCTTTCAATAATTCCTGCACCGCGCGCCCCTGCTCCATTTCCAGGGTTTCGCGCAGGCGCGGCACCACCCGGGCGTTGGCACCCTTCACCAGCGCCTTGCGCAGCAGTTGCACATAGTAGTCGTGGGCTATATCAAATTCCGAGCGGGGTTTGGGAATGCGCAATTCGGCAATAGGCGCTGCCCAGCTGGCCAGGCTCCACAGCCATAGGCACAGGCCGCAAACCCAGGCGCGCCACCAGGCGGAAGCATTAACTAACGGGGACAGGGGCATAGCACCTCAAACTGGAATTTTTATGGCACAGCCGCAGATTTTTAAGCGACTAGTTTGGCTCGGTTGATGTTTGTTCGGCCGATGCTCGCTTGGCTGAATCTCTACGCCGATTTTTATTAAACAAGTTGTTATTAAACAGCACGCACTTACTTTAGGGTTTTACAGCAGCAGGGGCAAAATCCTCCGGCTGGAACCAATAGCGTTTATTGCGATAATCCGTATCTGGCGGCAGGGTTGGGTTGGGCAAGAAAATCCACTGCCAGTCTGCGCCGCTCACCAGCGGCAACACCTCGCGGGTATAGGGGTGCTCGTGCATATAAGCCAACAGCTTGCCATTATCAATCATCCGCTCCAGGCCAAGTTCCAGCCACTGCGCCAAAGCCTCGTTTTTCACCCCCACAAAAAAATAAAGCGCAAAGGGGTAATGCAGCACTAGCGGTTCAAACACCATCAACTCTGGGTGCTGCGGCTGGTGCAGCGCCATTTCCGACGAGGTTTCAAAATATCCGCGCGGGAAATAATCGCAGCGGCGCCCCACCAGGGCGCGGAACAAATTGCCGTAGCCCGCCAACTCGGTCACCCGCAAACCGGCGGCGCGCAAAATATCGCTATCCGGCCAGCCCAAGCCCTGGCAGGCCCGGTACTGGCGCAGGTCCTCCAGGCTGGTTACCCGGGCAAACTCCCCGGCCATATCGCGGCGAATAATAAAGCGGCGAAACCCCAACAGGCCCCGCGCCAGGGGAATACGCACCGCGCGCAGCTTTTGCTCGCGCTCAGCGCTAGTGCCTACCCAATACAAATCCACCAGCGCCGCGCGGTCTAGCTCATGGATAATCCGCCCCTGCTCCATCTTCAAAGTTTCAACCTCCGGTGGCACCGGGCGGCCATTGGCCCCCTCTTGCAGTGCCATGCGCACCAGGCCCATAAAATACTCCTGGGCCACGGCATACTCTACCGGCGCGCGCGGAACCTTTATTGGCGCCTGCTCGCTGATTGGCGCTGGCTCACTCATCGGCATACTGGC